>JAXDMH010000479.1:0-4171 GCA_034666225.1 Myxococcales bacterium | reverse complement strand
GGCCAGGTGATGGGGACCCGCATCGCCAACGGACCGGTGCGAACGCTGGCCGACGGAACGTTGATCGGTCCCGGCGCCACCGGGGTGGGAACCTGGGCGCGGCTGGCCAAGGAAGGGGGAGCGCACGTGATCGCCAGCGCGGAGTACACCGGCCACAGCCAGCGCGTCGACTATAACGACGCCGGGTTCATGGCCCGGCAGAACCTTCACGAGCTCAAGGCCAGCGTTGAATACCGCACGCTGGTACCCACCGAACGCTCACGCGAAACCCACTTGCGCCTGGAAGGCTCCAGTCGATACGCCTTGGACGGCCTGGACCTGGGCAAGCGACTGCAGCTCAGCGAGATGATCATCTCGCCCAATTACTGGATCGCCAACGTGGCCGCCGGTGCCAGCCCGGCTCGGTTTGACGATCGAGAGATCGGCGAGCAACTGGCTTTGGTCCCGGGCAGCCGCGCCTCGCTGGAACGCGCCCGCTTTGTCAGCGCGCACGCCGACCTCACCACCGACATCCGGCGCCGCCTGGTGGGAGAGGCCGCGGCCGACGTTCAGTTCATCAGCGGAGGCTGGGCGGCCAACCTGTCGGCCGAACTGACGGCCCATCCCCTGCCCCAGTTCGATCTGGGCATCCAGCCCCAGTTCACCTACGGCAGCGGCGAACCGCGTTTCGCCACCACCGACGGCGACAGCCCCAACCAGCGATACGTCTTTGGGCGACTGCTGGCGAAAAGCGCCGGGGTCATCTTGCGGGCCAACTACACCTTCACGCGCGACCTGACCCTGCAGACGTACGCGCAACTCTTCCTGGCCTCCGGCCACTACACCGACTTGCGCACGGTCGACAAGACCAACGGGCAGATTTCCCTGGCCGACATCGCTGCCGCCCCCGCCAGTGGGATTGCTCCCGCCAGCGCTGATTTCGAACAGGCCGCGCTGAACATCAACGTGGTGCTGCGCTGGGAATACCGGCTCGGCTCGACGCTGTATCTGGTTTATGCCCGCTCGCAAATTCCCACTGTCGACCCGCTCTATGGTCCGACCGGTGATCTGCGCTTTGCGGCCCTGCGCCACGGCGGCGCCGCCGACGTCATTCTTTTCAAGCTGTCTTATTGGTGGGCGGGGTGAAAATGAAAACCAAAGAATCCGCGCGGAAAAACTGGTCCGCGCAAATGGACAGTCGCTGACAGCTTCGACGCAGGATATAGTGGCGTCGGTGACCGACCTGAGCCTGGACCTCGTCGTGCGCGGGGGAACTGTCGTCACAGCGGAGGGCCGCCAGGTCGCGGACGTCGGCATCAAGGGTGAGACCATCGCGCAGGTGGGCGGGTCGATGACAGGCCGCCGCGAGCTGGACGCCCGCGACGCGTTGGTGCTTCCCGGGGGCGTCGATCCCCACGTTCACCTTCACGTCGAAGACGTTGACCCCGCCGAACCGGTTTGGGCCGACGATTACACCAGCGGCTCGCAGGCCGCGCTGTCGGGAGGCATCACCACCGTCGGCAACATGGCCTTTACCCTGCCCTGGGAGACGTTGCAGCAGCGCGCCGCCGCCGAGAGCGCGGTCATCGCCCGCGAGGCCATCTGCGACGTCTTTTTTCACATCGCGGTCACCTGCCCCTCTGAAGAAACGGCCAGCGAGGTCCCCGCCTCCATCGCCGACGGTCACACCGGCATGAAGTTTTTCACGTGCATGCCGTCCTTCGAACCGTTCGCCCGTCACTACACCAACATCATGAAGGCGACCGCGGAGTGCGGCGGCATCACCCTCATTCACTGCGAGGATCTGCCGACCATCGAATGCTGCACCACCATGCTGGCGCACCGGCAGCAAACGTCGCTGCGCGAATACGCCGCCAGCCGCCCCCCCGCCTCGGAGATCATCGCCACCTCACGGGCCATCGAGATGTGTCGCGCCACCGGTTGCCCGACGTACATCGTGCACCTGTCATCGGCGCGCGCCCTCGACCTCTGTCTCGAGGCACGCGCTCAAGGCTTGCCCATCTTTGTCGAGACGCGCCCGCTTTACCTCTACCTGACCGCCGAGCGTTATCACGACGCAAACGGCGCGCTGTACGTGGCGCAGCCGCCGTTGCGCAGTGAGGCCGACGTCGCGGCGCTGTGGCGGGGCCTGGCCGACGGCAGCATCGACACGCTGGGCAGCGATCACGCGCCGTGGACCCACGCCCTCAAGACCGATCCGACACAAACGGTCCAGACCGCCCGCCCCGGCGTGGCCGAGCTGGACACCATGCTGCCGCTTTTTTTCACCGAGGGCGTCACCAAGAATCGCATCTCGCTGGAACAGTTCGTCGCTCTCACCGCCACAAACCCGGCGCGCATCTTCGGGCTTTACCCGCGCAAAGGGACCATCGCCGTGGGCGCCGACGCAGATGTCGTCATCTGGGAGACACGGCGGCGGCGCACCATCAGCGACGATCAGCTTTTCTCGCGCGCCGGGCACAGCGTGTATTCCGGCCGCGAGCTGACGGCCTGGCCGCGCACCACCATCCGCCGCGGCGAGATCGCCTTCGACGACGGACGCGTCCTGGCCCGCCCGGGCAGCGGTCAGGCCATCAACGGGCGCCGGGCCCGTCAGCGCTGAGCAAACGTCCGCTCAACGAGCGCTCACCGCTGGCGGCGTGTGCTTGGCCAGCCAGGCGACGACCTCCGCCTCTTGCTTCCTCAAGGTCGCCACCGTCGAGTAGCGGCCCTGCGCCGACAACGCCAAGGTGCGCGCCCGATCGCGCTGCTGTCCGCTCTCCCACAAGGCCCGGGCCAGGGCGAACTCTGTTTCGGCGATGTGGGCCGGCGACGGTTCCTTGCTGACGCGGATGCGCAGCGCCCGCTCCAGCGGCGCCACCGCCAACGCCGGCTTCCCTTCGCCCAGATACGCAAGCCCGATAGCGTAAAGCGCGTACCCGAGAAACGGATGTTCCTTGCCCAGCTGCTTTTCCCACAGCGCAATGGCCTGCAAGCAGGACGCCCGCGCTTCTTCCCAGCGACCAAGCTGATTAAGAATTTCGCCGCGATTGCTGAATTGCAGGGCCAACTGCGGGTGGTCGGCGCCCACCGCCTTGCGACCAATCTCGATGGCGCGATCGCTGTGAACCAACGCCTCGCCCGGTCTATTCAACCCAATCAATGCATTGCTGATGTTGCCGTGGATGCGCATCAGATCCGGATCGTCCGGCCGCAATGCGCGCTCGCCGATGGCCAGAGCGAGCTGGTGGCGAGCCAATGCTTCGTTTGGTTGTCCGCTCTCCTCCAGAGCGCCGCCCAGGTTGGTGTTCATCCACACTTGCAACCGCTCATGCCCGCCGATCCGGCGCAGGGTTGCTTCGGACATGTGCCACCAGCGCTCGGTGTCTTCGGGCCGAACCCTCATCGACATCACGCTGATCAGGTCAACGGCGATCTCCGCCTTGACCTCGTCGTGACGAGCCTCCTCGGCGGTCCAGATTCCTTCTTCCAACGTTTTTTCAGCATCGGCAGCCTTGTAAAGGTCGACCTGGACGCGGCCGCGCAGCTCCAGCGCTTCGGCCAGAAGCGGCGCATATTCGACGCGACGAGCCTCCTGCACCAAAAATGCCGTGGCCTTCTCGGCCTCGGTCAGTCGCCCCGACGCCAGCAAGGCGCGCGCCTCCGCCACCCGGACTCGCAGCTCGTCGACCTGACGCCGGGCAACGGGGTTCTCTGGCGGAGGAACCACGGACCGCAGCAGCTTGACGTCGTTGCAGCGTTCCAGCCCCGCCAGCTGGCTGGCGGCGTTGGCGGCGTTCTCGACGACCGGGGCGTCGGCCTGAACGAAGACCGCGGTGAGCGCCTTGAGACCGCCCAGGCGATCCTGCAGGCACGACATGCGCAGGTCCAGGACCTCCGCCGACTGCTCGCCACGGCTGTGCGTCGCCTCGCAGGCCTCGGTGTACGTGCCCACCCAGCGTTGCACGTAGTCTTCAAACAGACGATTCACGCTCCAGAACGTGTCCGCGGCGAAGGACTGGCCCGTGCCCAGGAACGCTTTTCTGACCTGCGCTTTCACGCTCTGGTCCCAGATCCCGGCCAGCTTCGATTCGCCGCTGTGGCACAGCGACGGCCGGGTGATCATCTGCACCCCCCGCACCGCGCCCGCAGCCAGCACGGCGGCGATCATCGCCGTCCGCAGCGCCCGGTG
>JAXDMH010000478.1:0-7516 GCA_034666225.1 Myxococcales bacterium | reverse complement strand
AGACCCGGCCGACAAGCCGGGTCGCTGGCGTAGCCGAGGCGAGAACCGCACCGGAACGTACTACTGTACTTGAGGAGCGGAAGCGCAGCCTCGGCATAGCCAGCGGCCCGGATCGTCGGCCGTCCGTCGATCGAGCCGCGGGCCCCCGCCCTAAATATCGGGGTAGTGTTTGTTGGCGCAGTCTTGGCAGAGAGCGTGCGTGAACGCGGCCTCGGTGTGCGCCTCGACGTAGTTCTCGAACTGCTCCCACTGGTCGCCTTTGTTGCGAATGCGGTTGCAGTGCATGCAGATGGGCAACAGTCCACGCAGCTGGCGCAATTCGCGGCGGGCCTTTTCCAGGTCGCCTGCCACGTCCTTCAGGATCTTGTTGCGCCACGAGCTGGCGACGACCCCGATCTGCACGGTGGCCGTGCCCACCACCAGCTCGATGCCGTTTTCCATCGAGGCGCTCCCCGCCATGGCAAAGGCGCCCAGCGCCAGCACGACGGCGAACGCGGCGTAGGTGAAGACCGCGCGCGCGCTGACCAGGAGGGCCCCGACGGCGCCCAGCACCACGAAGGCACCAAGGAGATAGGACGTGGAGATCTGATTGCGCGCCACCAAGGAAAAGTAGTGCGCCGTGCCCAGGGCCACCGCGATGTAACCCATGCCGACCAGGTGACGCTTGAGCGCCCGGTGATAGGACGCCACCACCAGGCCGATCGAGATGGCCAGGAAGATCAGGCGCTCGCCCAGCGGATCGACGGCGTCAGGCTGCAGCAACCTGTGGATCCAGTGCCAGGAGACATAGGTCGCGCCCCCCACCAGCAGCAGCAGCCGCGACGAGGTACGCGCCGAGACGCTGGCCTCCAGGGCGTGCGTGTGTCCGGGAAGGTTGGCCGCTGATTCGTGAACGGAGATCGGGAGCGAATCGGCGGAGCGGGCGATGGCGGCCATTCGCCCACTGATCGGCACATCTTGCCCAGGTCTTGAGGCGTCGTCTCGGGGTTAACCCCCCGGTCGATTGTGTACTTCCTGGAGTCCCTCAGACCAGCGTGTTCAAGATCGCTTCATATGTAGGCTGAATTCGGGTCAGCAGGGCGTCGAGGGGCGGGGTCTTGAGGCGCCGCGCGCACTCCTGGACCAACCCAGCGTCGCGGGGAGCACCGGTTGCGTCGGGGGCCCCCGTCAGCCGTTCCGCGGCCTGGGCGGCGACGCATTCCAGAACGGCATAAGGGTTCACGGGGTTGGTCAGCACGTTGCCGTGGTGAACCCGCGCCAGCAGCGACACGGTCGGGTCCACCGACCAGCGCGACAGGATGGCCGACCCGACGCTCTGGTGATTCTGGGCGATGAATCCCAGGCAGTCCTCGGCGCCCAGCTTGACGATCGATCCGGGCCCGCCAGGACCGCCGGGCGCGCCAGGCGCGCCGTTTCGTTCGGAGATGATCCAGAGCAGGAAGGTGGCCCCCACGTCACAAAACAGTCCGGCCAGATAGGCCAGCTCGGGATCGGGGCGGGGAGCGCCTTGAGACTCTGCCAGCGCCCGCATCGCCACCGCCCTGGCCACCGAGAAATGCCAGATGGATTCTTGAATGGGCGCCAGGGCCGGATCGCGAATGGCGCACGCGCTGTGCGCGAACACCGTTTCGACCAGGCTTTGGATCTGGCGTAGCCCCATGCGGCTGACCGCCGTGCGAATGCTGGTGTTCTGCGCGCCGCGCGCATAAGGCGTGGTGTTCGATACGCGAAGCAGCTGCGCGGTGAGCCGTTGATCGCGTTCGATCAAGGCCGTCACGGTCTCGAGACCGGTGTCGGGATCGGCCAGCAGCCGCCTCAGCTCTATCACCACCGTCGGCACCGGCGGGATCAGGATCTCGCCCTCCTGGATCCGGCGCAGGATCGACGTGAAAAGCGGATCGTTGCCCGCGATGACCACGGTGCTGGTGGTGCGAGGCGCGGTGGCTGGTGCCGGTGCCGGCGCCGCTGTCGGCGGCGTCGTCGGCAGCAGGGCGGGCATCGTCGCTGTCGTCACCTTGGCGGGCGTGACGGCGGATGGCGTCGGTTTTGCGGGCGCCATGCCATGCGCCATTCCATGCGCTGACTGTTCCAGTGTCTCGGGGCCGGGCTGCGTCTTCTTTTTCTCGAAGGCCTCGATGGCGCGTCCGGTGGCGGTGATCAGATCGGCGACGGTGAACGGCTTGGGCAGATAATCCGCGGCGCCGTTCCGGAGGGCGTCGATGATGTCTTCCGGATCTTTCGATCCGCTGATGACCACGAAGGCGGCGTCAACTCCCTGGGCGCGGGCGCGCCGCATGATGGTGTGCCCGTCGATGCCGGGCATGTGCAGGTCGACCATGATGATGGCCGGGCGCAGCTCGGCGGCCATTTTCAGCGCCTGGGTGCCGTCGACGGCGCTGGCCGTTGTATAGCCGAAATTCGCCAGCGTCTTTTGTACAACTCGCCGTATCAGCTCGTCGTCATCGACGACCAGGATGGTATAGCTCTTCGGCCCGCGCTCGATGTCCACGTCCACCTAGCTCATGAATGATGTCGTGACGTTGGGGCCGGAGGTTTGGCGAGAAGAGAAGTCAAAACCAGTTTTTACAATAGCATAAGGATGGGCCGATAGACCCCGGTCGGGCGCTGGCGTTCGTGGCCGCCGTTAACTTCCATGAAGGAGGGCATTGTCGTACGGTGCCGATCCTCGATGCGGTGGTTGTCGGTTCTTCTTCTGGTCTCCTGCGCGTCAACGCCCGCATTCACGTCGCGACGACTTGACGGGTCATATCAACTGCAGTGCGCAACGGAGCTGGCGGTGTGTCTGGGCCGCGTCGACGAGGTCTGTCGGGGAACGCCTTACGATGTGCTCAGCGCCAGCGATCATCGAAAGCAAGTCGACATCAGCATCGGCACGTATCAACGGGAGGTCCGGTCCAGCGAAGCCGTCATCCGTTGCGTGCGCAACAAATCCTTCTGGGGCGACGCCGTCGCGTCATCACCAACGAAGGCAGCGGCGCCGGGACCAGCCCGCGCCTGCGTTCCAGGCGCCACGCAGGTTTGCGTGGGACGGGGAGCCTGCGCCGGCGGCCAGGCCTGCTTGAGCGACGGTTCGGGCTTCGGAGCCTGCAACTGTACGGCCGCGGGTGCGGCCGGCCGCTCCGCTGCAGACGCCGGCGTCGACTGACCCGGGGTTCAGTGCTGGAGAAAATACGCGCCGATGGTCTTCGAGATCAGCGCGTTGGCCGTGCCGGTCAGGTGGGGGCACAGCGTGAAATCGGCGCAGGACTGAACCTCCCACCTGGGCGCGGGAAAGACGAAGTCGGGAAACATCGCGGCCAGCATGGCGATGGCTTCGTCCTGGGCCGGTTTGATGTACGAATCGTTCGAACGGTCGGCCCCCACGCACTCCTTGTCCCCGGGGCCACGCGTGTACGTCATCACGTCGACGTGTTTCACCGTCGGGTACTTGGTCTTGATGTTGTTGATGACGGCCAGGTACTTGGGCAGAAACTGATCGACGGTGGTGTAGTCGTAATTGACGCCCATGAAGACGATCCGCTCCGGTTTGTCGGCGTTCTGCGTGCAAGGCGATTCGGTTCCCAACGACCAGACGGCGTGCGCGGGGTCGGCCCACTTCTCGATGTGGGCGCTGTCCTGAGACTTCAGCTCCCAGCGCGCGCTGTCGACCACTTTTTCGAAGCCGCCGAACCATTCGTGCGTTGTTTGAATCCCCAGGATCAGGCTGCACGTGTACGACGCAGCGGCTCCGCCATCGGTGGACGCCACCCCGCCGTCGGCGCGCGCGCCACCGGTGCCGGTACTGGTGCTGCCACCGCCGCCGCTGGCCGCGTCCGTCGCTGTCTCTTGCCCGCCCGCGCCCCCGCTGCCCGCGCCGCCCGAATCTGGCGCGGCGGTATCCCCGCTCGCGCCGCCACTGCCACTGCCACTGGATGACGTGCCGCCGCCGGTGCCGGGTTGGCCCTGGCCGCCCGTCCCCCCGGCGTCGGGATGCAACCCGCCTGGTCCCGCGCCCTCGGTGCCTCCGCAGGCAATCGGCGCGGCCATCAAGCAACAAATGACAGCCCAGCAGCGACAGTCGTTCGTCATCTTCCCGGGATAGTGGGAGGCGACCAACGAAAGCGTTGCTGCCGGCGATCTTGGCTCGAAGATCGTTGAGATCCGCGCCGATCAACGGTCTACGCGACGGCGCGGGCCGTCGGCGCAGCCGGTCGGCCTACATGCGCGCCATGCAGGCGGTCACCGCGGCGTTGGCCACCGGCGGCAGCGACAGCAGGTACCCGGCGATGGCGGTGGCGTCGTCGGTGGTGATGGTGGCGTTGGCGCGCATCGGCGCGCACAGGGTCTTGCCCATTTTATCCTTGGCCGTCTTGATCGCCGTGACGACGTCGTTGCTGGCGTAATCCTTGATGCCGGTCATGTCGGGCGTGAGGTTCGCGCTCTGGAACATCATCATTCCGCCATCGGCGGTGATGGTCGACGTCTTGCCACCCTGAAAGCCTTTGCTCTCGTCGATGTGAAGCGGCGCCGCCGTCCCCACGTTCACCGTGTGGCAGGTCGCGCAGAGCAGCGTCGCCAGGTATTTGCCGTTGGCCGCGGTCGCCGGTGCGCCGGCGCCGGGTGCGGGCAGCTTGGTCGGATCGGCCGGTAGCCACTGCGGCGCGGTTGGCTGCTGGGCGAACGTCCCGGCGTTGTCTTTCACCTTGTGCGTGATCGGTTTGAGCTGGCGCAGGTACGCGACGATGGCGTGGGCGTCGTCGTCGGTCAGGTTCGCATACTGATAGTACGGCATGTTGGCGAACAGATACCCGGCCGCCCCACCGTCCGCCGGCGGCGCTGGATCCTTGCCCATCCGAAAGGCGTCCGTCAGTTGCTGATCGGTGAGGCTCATGACGCCGGTGCTGTCGGGCGTGAGGTTGGGCGTGCTCAAACAGTTTCCCATCGCATCGGCGGTGCAGTCGGCGCCGCTGAAGAGGTTGGCGGTGTCCAGAGCGCCGCCCGTCAGCTTGGGCGTGTGGCAGTTCACGCAGCCGAGCAGACCGGTCAGGTACTGCCCGCGCATCTGCTCGGCGGTCAGCGTCCCACCGTCGGTGATCGGGGTGTCGGTGACGGGCGCATCCGTCACAGGCGCGTCGACGGAAGCGCCCCCCGCGCCGCCGGTGCTGTTGCTGCCGCCGGAGCCGGAGCCCCCGCTGCCGGCCCCACCGGTGCCGGTGATCTTGCCTCCCGCGCCGCCGGTGCCGCTGGAGTTTGACGAGCTTGAGCAAGCAGCGGCGGCGAGCATCGCGACCGCTGCGAAGGAAGTCGTGGCCAGGCGAGATAGGTTCAAGGTCATGGTGTTGTCTCCAGCGTGACGAGGTCGTGCAACGGGACGTACGATCGCCAGCAGTTTTTGTTTCAGCAAGAAAAAATGAGACCGCAGCGCGATGATCCGGGCGCTTACTTTCCGGCTTCCCAGAACGCGCGGTCGGTCCGCTTGCTGCGCCCCGAGTTCTGTCGTTCCAGGGCGGCGTTGAACTGAGCCACGATCGGATCGCCGGGGTTCAGCGCCGCATAGCTTTCGACGTGCGGGCGCGCCTGGTCAGGGTGACCTTGCTTGAGGTGAATGAGGGCCAGGTTCTTGTGCAGGACGGGGTTCTTTGGATTGATAGCCAGGGCCTCGTCGAAGGCGCGGATGGCGAGATCCAGACGCCCCAGGCTGGCGTAAGAAAATCCCAGGCCGGCCAGGGTCTTCTCGCGCACCGACGAATCGCGCGGATTGGCCGCCAGCAGCTCGGCGAAGGTGGCCGCCGCCACCGCATACTCCTTGCCGTCCAGGAATCGCCAACCGGCGTTGTCCAGGCCGGCCAGTCGCGCCTCGGGCCGACCGGTGTTCGCCTGTTGAACGGCGTCATCGGCTTCCTTCAATTTCGGGGCGGCCGTTGGGTCGCCGGGGACCAGCGACAACGATGTTTCCAGTTCGCGGCGCGCGGTGATGGCCAGGCCTTTCGCCAGCAGGATCCCGCCGCGCAGCGCGTGCGCGTCGGCGTTCCCGGGCGCGCGGGCGATGACCACGTCGACCTCGCTCAGCGCGCGCGCGTCGTCGCCCAGGTGGTGGTCGGCCAGCGCCAGCTTGTACCTGGCCTCCAGCCAGTCGGGATCTTGCTGAACGCATTTTTCCAGCTGGCCCCGGGCGCTGGCGAAATCATCTTGTTTCAGGTATCCGGTGGCGAGGTTGAAGGACAGGCTGGCGCGCGCGCCCTGCAGGCCCGCCGGGGCGTAGACGATCGCAAAGGCCGCCAGCGCCACCCCCACACCGGCGATCAGCAAAGGCACCGCCTGTTTTTGCCGCTGTCTTTGCCAGGCCCAATCGACGGTGAAGGCGCTGAAGAGGATCAGCAGGGGAACGGCAGGCAGTCGATAACGGTCGCTGACAAAGAACGCCACCACGGCCAGCGCGTAAACGCCCAGCATCAGCAGCGGCAAGGCCTGTTTTCGAAACTGTCGCAAGCAGATGACCGCGCCTGTCCAGCCCAGCAGCGACACGATGCCGAACGAGATCACCGACCAGCGCAAGAGCGGGAAGTAGTCCTTGAACGCCTCCTGATCCAGATCCAGTGGCACCTCATAGCGGTTGGCGAAGAGGAAGCACTTCCGGAAAAACAGCCGGCCAGCGGCCAGCGGCTCGGCGACGATGAAGCGCAGACCTTTCCTGAACCAGTGACTGGACACCTCGCCCGCGGTCAGCGCGCGGTGCGCTTCTGCTTCGGCGACGTGCTTGGCCCCGGTGACGTTGATGCCGGACAGTGAGTCCTCCATCCCGGGCGGGACGACGAAGAAACCGGGCGCCTCCGAATTGTTGCCGATGTAAAAATTGATGCCCCCTTGCGACGAGACCAGCACGAACTGGCCGGTGGCCCGGTAATTCCACAGCGTGGCGGGCAGGATGCCCAGCAACACGGAGCCAGCGAACAGCGCCGCCCGCGCGACGCCCACCCGGTCGAGGCGCGCCTGCCAGCCGGGAAATCCCAGCCACAGCGCCGCCGGCAATGTCAGGATCAGCAGCGTCGGAGAGCCGAGGGTCGCCAGTCCCAGGCAAAGACCGGCGGGCAACAGCAGCACCGTCGTCGAGCGGGCATCGGCCAGCAGCAACAGCTGCAACGACGCCAGCATCAAGAAGACGGCCAGGCTGATGCTGAGCAGCTGCACCTCGAAATGGATGAACGGCACGTACAGGGCCGCCAGCGCCAGCGCGATCAGGGCCACCGTGCGGTTGAACAGGCGCCGCCCGACGAGGAAGATGAGAGCGCAAGACCCGACGCCGATGACCATCTGCACGACGCGGACGGCGTTGATGCCGTGCCCAAACGTCTTGAACACCGCCGCCAGAAAAAATACGTAGAGCGGGCTGAAGTTGAAGGCGGTCGAATCTCGCAGGTAGCTGCCATCGACGATTCTCTGCGCGGTTTCTTCGTAGAAGAGCCCGTCCGACGTCACGTTGGGCAGCGCGCGGATCTGAAGAAACGCGACCACCCTC
>JAXDMH010000477.1:0-6813 GCA_034666225.1 Myxococcales bacterium | reverse complement strand
GACTGCGGTCTGCGCGCGCCTGGATCTGCGCGTCGGTCGCGCCGAGGTGGCCAGCGCCGGTCACCTGGGCCCGTTCCTCAAACGCGCCAACGGCGGCGTGGAGAGCCTGGCCACCGGAGCCGGTCTGGCCCTGGGGATCTTGCCTGGGCAGCACTACACCGAGACCTCGCTGGAGCTCTTTCCTGAAGACGCCTTGGTCCTGGCCACCGACGGGATCACCGATCGCCTGGCCAGCCCCACCGATCTGCTGGGCGAACGCGCCCTGCTGCAGCGGCTGGCGGCGGCCCCCCACAGCATCTCGCACATCTGCGACAGCTTGCTGGGGTCGGACGCGCTGGCCGGCGAAGACGCCACGGTGGTGGTCCTGCAGATTCCGCCCCGGCACCGCCGCGCCACACCGGTTCCACAGTCGTTTTAATAGACGGCTGAGCCGGGAGGCCCGCGCCGGTTTTTGCGCCTGGCCACGTCCGCGCGCAGGATAGCCATGGTGCTGTTGATCGTCGGAACCGTGGGCCGACCGGCATGAAACCCGTCGACTCGTTCTTTTCGGGGTTGCGTGGGGCGTTCCATCCCGACGACGACGCCGGGGTGGTGCTGCTCGTGCTGCTGGCGGCGGCGCTGGTGGGCGTTCTGATCTGGTTCGTGCGGCGGCGCCGACGCCAGGCCACGGCCGCCGTCGAGGAGTGGCGACGATTCGTCGCCCAGCACCACCTGACGATCAATGACGTCGAGGTCCTGGAGGCCCTGGCCGCCGTGGCGGGGCAAAGCCCGCTGGCGATCGGTTCGCGGCTGGAGGCGTTCGAAAAGGCGACGGCGGCCGCCTTGCAAAACCAGGCGCCGACGCTGCTGGTGCGCGAGAACGACTTCTTCACGCGCCTCCGCAACCTCCGTCACGCGCTGGGTTTCGCCAACCTTCCCGATCACTTTCCTCTGCTGACCACGCGCGAGCTGTTACCCGGGACCACGGTCGAGCTTCGCGGCGCGCCGGCCTCGATCATCGAGGTCACCGAAGCCTACTGGTCGATCAATTCACCGACCGATCTGCCGGTGGGCGCCGGCGCCGTCGTGGAAGGCGCCGTGATTCGCGCGCACGACGCCCGTTACGTTTTGACGTGCCGGCTGCTGGCGGCCAAACCGTTCGATCACGGCCGCGTCCTGGTGCTGAGTCACGACGAAGCGCCGGCGCGCGCCCAGCTGCGCGAATTCGTGCGCGTGGACGCGCAGGGCACGGTTCGCTTTCGCCCGGTGCCACTTCCCGGGACGCCGCCGCCGGCCAAGGGCGCGGCGGCGGACAGCATCGGCTCGCTGGTCGACGTCAGCCTGGGGGGCATGGCGCTGCACGTCGCCTCGGTGTGGCCGGAGGGAACGCCCGTGGTGGTCGCCTTCGAGTTCGGCGGCGAGGCATTTCAAGGGATCGGGGCCGTCGTTCTCGACTGCCGGGTGGTTGCGCCCAGCGAACCGGGCGCGGCCGGCGAGCAGCTGCTGCGCCTGACCTTTCGCCTTTTTTCCGCTGGCGACGAACAGCGCCTGGCCGCCGCCATCACCGCCCACACCGCCCGCCCCGTGATGGCAGAGTCCTGAGAACCGTCTAAGGCGCCGGCGGGTGCGCCAGAAAATCGCGCACGACATCGCGCAGCCCCGCCCGGTCGTAGACGAAGAACAGCTCTTCGGGGCGCGGGCCGCGACGAAAGTAATCGACGTCGGGAAGGCGCGGATAGTCTTCGCGTCGTGGTCCCGGGCCGCAGGATTGTTCGCGCGGCGACAGGCGCAGGTCGTGCATTGATTCCAGCGCGTACAGTTTTCGGCGCCGCAGCTCTGGCTCGACCGGGTGCGAGTAGACGCGCTGGACGGGCAGGTCGCGCGCCGCCCAGGGCGGAAGCGACACGTCGGTGTCGGCGGGGCCATACGGATAGAGATTCTCGGCGACGTGATTCGTGTAGAGCAGCACCGTCACCGGCTGCGTCCAGCGCTGCAGGGCCTCCGCCGTCGCCACCGTCACGTAGTCGTGGTCGGAATGACCGTCGAGGATCGGATGCGGCATCACGATCACGGCCGGGTGAACCTTGCGCAGGAGCTGCACCAGATCGTCCACCAGATGCGCCCAGGTCGCCGTGCGCGCGCTGGAAGGCAGCAGCCGCGACAGGTTGACCCGCCGGTAGCGGGACACGTCCTGGTTCGGGCCGTACATCTCGGTGAACACGGTCTGCGGCTTGTCGTGCATCTCCTGCAGGCGGGCGTCGAAGTAGCCCAGGTTAAAGCAACGCTGGGGCGGGATGCCGCCCTGCCAGGGGACCGTCACGCTGTCCAGGGCGCGCAGGTAACCTTTGAAGGCGTACTGCTCGGCGGCATCGGGAAAATCATCCTTATAGTTGGCGTCGCCGGCGTTCCCGGCGGTGACGGTGACGATGGTGGCGGGCTGGCCGGCGTAAAGGCCGAAGGCGGCGATCTCGGCGTCGTCGGGATGGGGGGCCAGCACCAGCAGCGGACGCCCGCGGTGGATCTCATTGGCAAACAGACGCACCGGCGCCGGCCCCGGACGCAGCGTCGTTCCGTGCGCGGTGAACGCGACGACGGTGCCGGCCCCGGCCAGCCGTCCGCGCAGGGGGCTGACGTTCAACCAGCGCAGACCGCTGGCGCCGCGATCCAGGTGCTGCCGCACGCGCCCGCCACCGGCGGCGACGTCGATCCAGGCGTCGCCGCCCGGACCGGCAGGGCTGGGATTGACCTGCACGCCCAGCAGCGCCGTATCCCATTTCGCGGTGGCCGGCGCCGTCCAGGTGGCCTGCGCGCCGGTGCTGGTCGCCGCCAACGTCAGCGTCGCTGCCGCGCTGGCCCCGTCTGCAAACAGGTAACGGTCGTCGGCGGCCCGGGCCGCGCCCGGCCACGTCGCCGCGGCGGTCAATCCCAGCGCGACGCTCAATCGGCGGTTCATCGCCCGGCGGGAGGTTCGATCCACTTGACGCTGTGGTCGCCGGTGACGGCGATGGTTTCGGGCGGCGAATAGATCTGAAAATACGACCAGGGACCAGGGATGAACGGATAGCGCTCGATCACCCGCTGGTCGATCTCGACGCCCAGGCCCGGGCCGGACGGAACGGTCAGCACGCCGTTCTGGATGTCCAGCGGCTGCGCCAGGATCTCGTCGGCCAGCGGGAACGGATACATGCCGGCCCGCCCGTTGTTGGCGTAGCAGGGATACTCAAGCCACTCGACGACTTCCTCGGGCCAGCAGATCCCGAAGTGGGCCGCCGCCAGCACCTCCAGCGTGGTGCCCCAGCTATGGAACGCAAAGCGCAGCCCGCGCCGCCGGACCGCCTCCACCACGCGGGCGCCCATGGCGAACCCGCCCTGGCAGCAGACGTCCATCTGCACGAAATCCGCCGCGCCGCTATCGATCAGATCCATAAAGCCAGCCTCGTCAGGCTCGTGCTCGCCGGTGGCCACCGGCACATGGCCCAGCGCCCGCAGGCGGCGGTATTCGGCGTGGTTCTCGGGCGGCAGCGGCTCCTCCAGCCAGGTGATCCCCTGGCCGGCCATCGCCGCGGCCAGACTGGCCACGGTGGCCGGCGAGTAACTCTTGTCGCCCATGCGCCACCAGGAATGGGCGTCCACCATCAGCCCGAATCCCGGCCCCGTCGCCCGGCGCATCTTCTCCACTGTCTCCAGATCGCCGTCCGGTCCCAGCGCCGGGCGCATCTTGTAGGCGGAAAAGCCCATCGCCTTGACCGCGGCCGCCTCCGCCGCGTACCCGTCGGGCGGCATGTACATCCCGGCACTGCCGTACAGCTTGATGCGGTCGCGCACGCGGCCGCCCGCCAGCTCCGACAGGGGCACCCCTTGCGCGCGGGCCGTCAGATCCAGCAAGGCGATCTCCACGGCCCGGTAGGTCTTTGTCAGTTCACGGTCGCCTTGGAAATTGAACGACGCCCACGCTTGCGGATCGCGCCCCAGCAGAAACGGAGCGATCACCTCGCGGATTTCGCGGTCGGCGCGTTCATGCGCGGGACCCGGCGCGAAGCCCGACAGACCAGCGTCGGTGTCGATGCGGATCAACATGGCGTCGCGCTTGAGAATGGTGCGCTCGCCGTTCCAGAACTTGATCCGCAACGGTTGCGGAAAGGGAAACGACATCAGGAACGATGAGACCTGCGTGATCTTCATGAGGCTGCCTCCGCGAGCGGACGGCCAGCCGTCAAGGTATCCGGAACCCTGAGAGGGTTCCAGACCTCCCGCGATGGAAATCCGGCGGCGAAGCCGCCTTCGTTCCCACGCGAGTCTAGGTTCCGGGCGCGGAACCGGCGTCGCCTCGCCTTCCTCGACGCCCGCTCCATGTTCCCCACAGCGGCGATCGCCGGCCCGCGCCTGGGCCTAAACTTTTATCCAACGCCATCATCATTCAAGCCGCGGACGTATGCTGTTACGTTTCAGAAAAGATCTCGTTTCCAGCGACGTACCGTGCTGGCGACTCCCCTGCCGGTGTACGCTGTCGGCGGAGGCCAATGCGCATGCTCGGAAAGCCTGGAAAGCCCGGAAAGCCCGGAATGCTCGGAATGTTCGGACGACTGGTTCGAGCCAAGCTGACCCAGCAGGGAACGGCAAGAACGGCCATGGCAGTCATGATCGCCACCGCCCTGGCGGTTGGATGCGGCGTCCACAAGACAGCGGATGGGGGCGTGGGAGAGGACGCCGCTGGCACCGGGGGTTCGTCCGGTTCGGGCACCGGCGGCTCGCGGGCCGGCACGGGCGGCCAGACGTTCGACGTCGGTTCCTTCGACGTCAACCTGGACGGCCTCAGCCTGGACGGCTTCAGCCTGGACGGCTTCGGCGCCGACATCAGCATCTCCACCTGTCCCACCGGCGTGAAGACCGGCGACGCCTGCACCAGCGGCGAGACCTTCTGCACCGGCAGCGCAGGCCGCGGCTGCTATTGCAACGCCGGCAAGTGGTTCTGCCTGGGCGGGTGACGATCGACGTCTATACGCTGTCGTGCCGAGCGTGGGTCTCCCGCCGGTTCTTCATCAAACTAATTTTCGTTTGATCGTTTTTTCTGACTGGCGAATTCGGCGGTCGCGTCGGTTCCTACCTCTGACCACCATTTGTCGTGAAAAAGACGCGCGTTTTTACGGGATTGGTCTGCCTGGTGAATGGAACATGCATTACAATCATTCCTCACGTCTCTGCCCGATCGGTCGCGGGTCCGATCGGGTGCAGAGGCGAAACTTTATTTCCTAGGTAACTAGTAGATGCGGAGGATGTCGTGAAGGCGATTCGTCTTTGGGGCTTGGTGGTCCTGGCCTGTTCGGCCCTGGTGGCTTGTAACGATCGGCCAGATATCAAGGTGGATGCGGGCGGGGACACGGGCGGGGACCTGGGCGGTGGAGGCAATGACGGCGCGACGACGGATGTTCCCGTGTCGCCCGACGCCGAGGACCTGGCGCCGCCCATCGACGCAACGGACGCACCCGCGGACGAAGGCACGGTCGATCTCGGTCCCGAGGTTCCGAGGGGACCCGTCTGCGGCAACAGCCTGGTCGAGATGGGCGAAGACTGCGACGACGGCAACGCGCGGCCCGGCGACGGATGTTCCGGCGTCTGTCTGACCGAGCCTTTCTACGACTGCCCCGTGCCCGGCCAGAAGTGTGTCAGCCTGGCGATCTGCGGTGACGGCAAGCTGACGGGCAGCGAGGCCTGCGACGACGGCAACGCTGTCAGCAGCGACGGCTGTTCCAGCGATTGCCAGGTGGAGATGGGCTACGCCTGCGCGGTGCCGAACCAGAAGTGCACGCCGGTGTCGGTCCCCAAGTGCGGCGACGGCGCCGTCAATCAGGGTGAGGCCTGCGACGACGCCAACATCCTCAGCAACGATGGCTGTTCATCCACCTGCGGCGTCGAGGCGGGCTGGAGCTGTCCCATGCCGGGCAAGCCGTGCGTGCGTGACGACTTCTGCGGCGACGGACACCTCAGCGGCGCCGAGCAGTGCGACGACGGCAACACCGTTCCCGGTGACGGCTGCGGCGCTTGCAAGATCGAACCGTTCTTTACATGCCCCACGCCGGGAATGAAGTGCATGTCGACCATCGTCTGCGGCGACAAGAAGGTCATCGGCGACGAAGCGTGCGACGACGGCAACACCGCGCCCAACGATGGCTGCTCCGCCGACTGCAAGCAGGTCGAACCCGGCTTTACCTGCCCGACGGCGCTGGGCGTGGGCGGCGCCTGCACTGCGGTTCCCCAGGACCGCTGCGGCGACGGGCGGTTGACCTTCGGCGAATTCTGCGACGACGGGAACATCGCCAGCAACGACGGCTGCAGCAGCCAGTGCCGGGTCGAGCCTGGATATACCTGCGGTGCTCCCGGCACGATGTGCAAGCAGGTCGGGTTCTGCGGCGACGGCAAGCTGAGCGTGGCCGACGGCGAAGAGTGCGACGACGGCAACAAGCTGGGCAACGACGGGTGCAGCACCCAGTGCATCATTGAAGCGAACTCTGTCTGCCCGACGCCGGGACAGCCCTGTCTATCAACGATCCGCTGCGGCGACCGCAAGGTGAACGGCGCCGAGACCTGCGACGACGGAAACATGGCGGACGGCGACGGCTGCTCCGCGATGTGCAAGGAAGAACCGGGCTGGACCTGCCCCATGAACAGCTCCTGCCGCGCGAAGACGTGCGGCGACGGGATCAAGGCGGGGCTGGAAACCTGCGACGACGGGAACGCCGCGAACGGTGACGGTTGCTCGTCAATCTGTCACGTCGAGTTGCCCGGACCGACGGAAGGCAACGGCTGGGTTTGCCCCACGCCAGGGCAGCTGTGGGT
>JAXDMH010000476.1:0-8922 GCA_034666225.1 Myxococcales bacterium | reverse complement strand
GATGACCAGGACCGCGCGCCGCCCGGGCAGCCGGCTCTTGATGATCATGGCAGCGCTCATCGTTTGTTCTTGCTCTTGTCGCCACGCCCGCCGGCCCCGTCGAGATACCGCTTCAGCAGGGACTCATTGGCCTGGGCGGCGGCGAAACCTTGGGCGATGGCCTTGTCCACCATGGGCGACATCTTTTCAGACGGCGCGGCGATGATCGGCACGGCGGCCGGTTTGGGTATCTTCAGGACATCAGTCGCGGAGGCCGCCCCCAGGTTGTCCAGGATGCGCACGTCGTCGGGGTTGCGCAGGGTGGCGGTCAGTCGTCCTTGCGTGGGCGCCAGCATCAGGCGCTGGGCCGCCTCGGGCGAGACCGTGACCGTCAAGAGGCGCCCATCGGCGGCGCTGGTGTCGCTGCCAAAGTGCGCGCCCACCGCGACCACCAGGATGTTTTGCATGAAGGGCTGGCTGACCGGCCCGCCTCTCTCCGGTTCGATGATGGTCATCGACAGGTCGATGCGATCACCCGGCACCAGAAGGTTGCTGTTGGTGACGCCGTCGACGGTGACCGTCGCGGCGCGCATGCCGACGCGGACCAGCGACGACAGCTTGGTCGCCTGCGACGAACCGGTGGCCAGGTCGGTCCACTGAATGGTCTCGTTTGGTTTGATCTGATAGGCGGTGCGCACCCCGACGATGTTCTCCTTGTCGGTCACCTTGATGTGGCGAGCCTCCAGATACGCCTCGGGCAGATAGCGCACGCCGATGTGATCCTCGGTGATGGGCGTTCCCGGGGCGATCTCCTTGACCGCCATGATCACCGCCACCGGCGCGCCGCCCACGGCGTTCTCCTCGAATTGCTGCTTGTAGAAATAAAGGAGCCCACCCCCGGCGCTGGCCACCAGCAGCGCCACCAGCAACGCCGTGCGATTCATTGCACCACCTCGCTGGCCAGCACCGACGTGGTGCAGCCCCCCATGTCGTCAGAGGCGACGACGATGGTCAGGGTGACGTCGCTGCGCCGGGCGATGTAAGTGACCCGCGACGGGGTGTATTCACGTTCGGTGACGCGAAATCCGGCGGCCTCCAGGGCCTGGCGATGGCCGCGCATGCTGACCGTGGGAGACAGCTGGTCGTTGCCGAAGACCTCGATCGTGTAGGGCTGGCCGTCGCGTCCAGACGAAAACAGACGTCGCGACTGGGGCGGGCGGGGCAACCGCGCCGTGGTGGGGCGCGCCGGCGGAGCGTCCTGGTCGTCAGGGAACATCGTGCTCAATGCGAAAGTCAGACCATTGACGAAAGTCAGACCATTGACGTGCAGTCGGTCGGAGCCAGCCCCGGTCGCTTGATTCACTGCCTGCGGCATGGTGGGCATGGTTGTCTGCACGGTGGGCTCCTCGTCGGTTGGTTCGTGTCGGTGCAATCGCCAGCCGACCAACGTTGCGGGAATCAAGATGAACCAAGTGGCACCGACCAATACTCGGACTACGTTGGTGGTTGGATTTGGTGCCGCTGTCATTGCGTCGTCACTGACAGAATTTTCCGAGAAGATTGCAGTGAGCCTCGAAAACCTCCAGCGCGGTCCATTTGACAGTGGGCGCTTCGTCGCACATCGAGCCGTAAGTCGAGGTCAGGCGTACCGGCGGAAAACCCAGCGAGGTGGGCGCCGGGATGCTGATGATCTTTTTGATGGTCAGCGATTTGTCGTAGGGGCCGATCAGCGACGGTGACAGGGCGGGGAAACTGGAGGCGACGCGGCTCAGGCCGCTGAGAGACGGACCGTCGGGCGGAAGTCCCGGCGTCGGCCCCTGGGTGGTGCAATTGCCCGGCGGCGATTTGCAGCCGTTGACGGCGAATTGCCAGGCACAGTCGCGGACAGTGGCAATGTTGGTGATTGCCGCGACATACAGCGTATAGGCGTGATTGCACAGCAGCCACAGCAGCACGTAAAGAGGCAGCACAAAGACCATCTCGATGGCCACGGAGCCGCGCTGCTCTCTTTTGATCGTGATGGCCATGCGACGACGCCTTTCTAATGAATGATCAGTGACTCGCCCTGGCGCAGCGCCGCTGCGATCTCCCCGCAGGACAGTCCGCCGAAGGCGCGCGTGCAGCCGCCGCTGAAAGTCGCAAAGTTGTCGAGGTCCCGATAGCGGCGCATCCGGACCCGCCACTTCAGGGCGAACAGGAGGTCGCTGTTGGCGCCGGTCTGTGGCCCTCTGCCGTCGAAATAGAACTCGGCCTGGGCCAGGCCGACCTGGGACAGCGTCTGACGAAGCCTGGTGATCTGGCCGCCGCCTTCGTCGCGTTGCCAGGCGGCCACGCGGACGCCGCCTTCCTCCTGGGTGCGGAGTTCCTGGCCCAGAGCGTAACCGCGAACCTGAAATCCTTCGTCACCCAGCTTGCCCAGGATCTCTCGCGCCTGCCCTGCGCCCGCCGCCAGGCCCAGACAGATCGGCATGTATCCCGCCTCGGAGGCGGCCAGGCCGACACCCAGCACGTCCGGTTGAAAGCGTTTGTACGCGGCGGCAAATTGCTGAAGCAGGGTCTCCGGGGGCACCTTGGCGCAGGTCACGGCCGTGGTCGTCTTCTTGAGGGGCAGATCGTTGCGCTGGGCCAGAAAACCGCTGCGGACGTTGATGAAGTCCCGGGCGGTCAGCATGACCCTCAGGTTGGCAAGCCGGTAGGTGTCGTTGGCCAGGGCATCCTGCGCTTCGTCCAGCGCCTTCAAGACCCTGGTCAACTTGGGACCGTTGGCGGCCAGCCAGGCGCCAGTCTCGGCGGCGAATTCACCGACCTCGACCGCCTGCGGGATGTACTCCAGCTGCAGCGCGGCCAGCAGGCCGGCGATATAGGTGGACATGGCCGGGATGCCGATGCTCTCGACGGTGACGGCCGCGGTATAGACCGACAGCACGGTCAATTTCGCCAGGTTGATCAGCGCCTCTTCGTTCATGGCGTGGGCGTGAAGGGCGGCCCCCGAATACGCCACCGCGTCGGCGGCGTCTCGCTTGGCGTCGCCGGTGTGAATGGCGTGGCCGATGCCGTGCATCCCGAAGATCAACCCGATGATGAACGACGCCGCGAACAGCGTGACGATGATGATGCTGCCGCGCGTGTCAGTACGCATACGGCGCTCCTTGGTTGGTCAGGGTCGCCTGGGAGGTGAGGTGCCGGATGCCATTTCTGCAGACCACCGCGCGGCCGACCGGCACCCGACAGGCAAAGTCGTAATCCAGGCGCACGGTGATGCGATCGTGCAGGCCCGGGTTCAGCGTCCCGCCCACGAACGAGATACGAACCCGCCGGTTCAGCGAGCCGCCGGTCGGGGTCAGCAACGCCGGCAGGTCCAGGCTGGCCGGCGGAACCAGCAGCGCGGCGAACAGCGAGCCCGACTGTCGGCTGACCGGTGGATCCAGGGGCGCCAGCGCGATGATGGCCGCCCGTTGAATCTCGCGCAGGCGCGGGCTGCCTGGGAACGTCGAGTTGCGGGGCGAGCCGCCGTAGCGGCGCGGATCGTCGTCCAGGATCACCACCGCCGCACGAACGGCGGCGTTGGCGGCGCGCTTGCTGACGATCTTGCCGTTTTCCAGCAGGGCCAGCTGGATGATGCCCAGCACCAGGATCACAAACGGCACGAAGGCGAACAGCAACTCGACGAACACGGAGCCGGCGTTCACGGGACTCGCCGGATTCGTCGGACGTGGTGTTGCCGACTGGTTCATAGGCCCGCGATCGCCAGGACCGTTCCCACCAGCAGCGCGGGGCCCAGGCGCATCTCGGTCATCGCCTCGGTGGCCAGCGGCCGTTGCTGATCCTTGGGTCGAAACAGGTTGGCGGCCATCTGATAGGTGTTGGACAGAACGGCGCCCAGCTGGTGTCGGCTGTACAGCACGAAACAGGCTTGCAACGCGCCCGCCAGCATGATGAGGGCGAACATCTCCATGCCCATCGAGAATCCATTCAGCGCGCCCAGCGCCGCGAACAGCTTGACGTCGCCGCCACCCATGGCCTTGCGTCGAAACAGGACGTAGGGGAGCAGGCCGCACCCGGCCAGGCCGGCCAGCGAGGCCAGCAGTTGATCGGCGCCATAACCGACGCCATGGATGATCGGGGCGGACGCCAGCGCCGGCAGCGTCAACCAGTTCGGGATCTGACCGGTGCGCCAGTCCCAGAACGTGGCGACGGCGACAAACGCCAGCGTGAGCACGATAAAGATCATCGGGTCGGTCTCCTTTGCGGCGCGGACGGCAAAAAAAAGATGGTGAAAGACGGTGAAAGACAGCGCCGCCCCCCATCGCTTGGCGCGGTGGGCGGCGCACCCAGATGGCCGGACACTCTCCCGCCGTTCCCGACGGGCGGCGGAAGCCTTGTTACCCCTGGCCTGGCCGACGGCTAGTTCGGGGCGGCCGTCTGTCCCGTCCTCTCGATACCCTCGCCCTGTTTTTCCAGCGCGTCCTTGGTCTTGGTGCCCAGGATCTTCAATCCCGCCGCGGCGACGAAGATGAACAGCGCGATGATGAAGATCTTCTCGATGGTCCCCGAGCCGCGCGAATCCTTCAGCTCGCGAAGGCGCGTGAGAAAAGAGCGGCGCCGGGGAGTCTGCTCCTTGGTCGGGATCATCGACTGTTCCATCGTCGTTTCAATTTCAGGCTCCGTTTGGCTGGTGGTCTCAATCTCGGTGCTCGACATGGTGTCCTCCGACGGTTTTCGTTTTTGTTCGACCTTGGTGACGGTCTGTCTCGCCGCCACGTCCGGCAATGTCAGCAGTCAGCAGTCAGCAGGAGGCATGCCAGCGGTCGGCCCCCAGGAATCGGCTAGCTGACCGGAACGGTCGGCACGACACGCCTTGGGGATGGCGCCTGTTGCGCCACCCTGGCGCTTCGGTGGCCGGTCACCGACGGATGGCGGCGTGGGTTCAATGCTTTCGGAGCGGGCACAGCATTCGCATTGCGTGGGCAGCAGATGCGGATACTGGTGACAGTCGAAGGAAAGAAAGCCTGGCAAGGAAAGTCGGGCCGGGTCGGATCGCCGCGAAAGGTGATGATTGGTTCAGCCCGTCCCTGCGACGTCATTCTCGACGGCACGTCGGTGGCGGCGCTGCACGCTGAACTGGCCATCGACGAGTCTGGAATCTGGTTGTGCGCGCATTCGCCCGTCACCATCGAGGGGCAGGCGGTGGTGGGCTGGTCGCAACTGACGGTCGTCGATGCCGCCCGCGTTCGCATCGCCGGTCGCGAGATCGTCATCAGCGTGGTGTCGCCGCGCCGGAGCGGCAAGGCGGTGGCGGCGCCAGCGGCGGCAGTGAAATCCGAAACACAGAAAGCGGCAGTGAAACCTGAAGTCGCGAAGCCCGAAACAGCGGCGCCAGCGGCGGCGCGTCCTGTGGTGGCCGCGCCGCCCGCGGCCGTTGCCGCCGTTTCCACGCCGTCTTCCGGCGCAGCGCTGGGCGACGACGCCGTCGCCGCGGCCGCCGCGGCCCGCCTGGCCGAGCTGTTCGCGATGCCGGCGGCCAGCAAGCAAGCCGGGGGGGAAACGCGGACCTTCCGCGCGCTGAAATGGCGGTTCCTGCGTCTGACCCTCAGCTCGTGGTTGATGGTGCTGGTGTCCGGCGCGATCGGCGCCTTCATGTTCGCCACCCGCGAGGTGCCCCGGGCCAGCGCCGGTCGCAGCCTGCGCGCCGACTTCATCCCGCCGCCCAAGAACGTCGCCCGCCCTGCGCCTGGCAAGAAATCGCCAGCGCCGCCGCCGCAGACGGCCGCCGTCGCCGCGGCCGCCCTGGTCACCGGCGACTTCGCCAAGGCGCTGCCGCTTTATCGCCGCCTGGCCGAGGTCGATTCGAAATTCTTGCCCTTTGTCAGAGGGCTGGAACAGCGACTGAAAGGACAGTGCACGGGCGGGGTCGGGTCATGTCCATGAGGTGGGCGGTTCGATTCGCCTTCACGGCGCTTGTCGCCGTTTCGGGGTGTGGCACGCCCGACGGGGCGATCATCAACGCCTCCGTCGTCATCAGCGCGCATCGTGAGGACGGGCTGCCGGTCAGCAAGGTCGTCATCAACGTCAACGACGTCGCCCTGGGACCGACCGACGACAAGGGCGAGCTGCGCGCCTCGCTGAGCGGCCCCGACGGCGCGCTGTTTCGCGTGTCGGCCGGCTGCCCGGAAGGTTACGACGCCCCCGGGAACAACCCGCCCATCGTCCTGGGGCGATTCGCAAGCCTGACCAAGAAAGACGGCAGCCTGGAGGTCGTCGTCCAGTGCACGCGCCGCAACCGCGCCGCCGCCATCCTGGTTCGCACCCGGGTGGAAAAACAGAAGATCGTCGTCTCCGCCGACAAGAAGGCCCGCAAGCAGGTGGCCGCGTCGGAGGTGCCCCTGGTCGGCGTTCCCGTGCTGATCAACGGTCGTGAACGGGCGCGCACCGACGAGCTGGGTCTGGCCCACCTGACGCTGGAGGCGCCGCCCGAGACCCATGTCGAGGTGGTCATGCAGACCGGATCGGAGGCGCTGGCCAGCATGCGTCCGCGCAGCCCGTCGCAGGGCCTGGCCGTTCGGCAGACCGACGACGTCTATACCGTCGATCAACTGTTCACGGAAGAAGACCTGACGTACTTGCGCAAGATCAAGGTGATGAAGGTGGAACCGACGCCCAAGATCAAGGTCCTCGACGCGGAGAACACGCCCGCGCTGATCCGGTTGAAAGCCAAGGCGCTGCCGCCGCCGGTGGGAGGCAAGTGGTGATCGTCCCCGCCATCAGGACCGAAAACCTGACGCGACGATTTGGCCGTCATCTGGGACCCCTGGCGCTGGATCGCCTGAATCTGTCCGTCCCCGAAGGCGCCTTCTATGGATTTCTGGGCGCCAACGGCGCCGGCAAGTCGACGACGATCAATATCCTGGTCGGCCTGCTGGAACCCAGCGCGGGCCGGGCCTTTGTTCTGGGGCGCGACGTGGCGGTCGAACCGCTGGAGGTCAAACGGCGCATCGGCGTGGTGCCCGACGGGTTGGCCCTGTTCGAACGCCTCACCGCGGAAGAGCACCTCCGTTTCGTCGGCCGCATGTACGGCCTGCCCGCCGCCGAGACCGAACGGAAGATGCGCGATCTGCTGGACGCCATGGACCTGGGCAGCCACGCGCGCAAGCTCGTCTCCGGTTTCTCCCACGGCATGCGCAAGAAGCTGGCCCTGGCCTGCGCGCTGATCCACAACCCGCGCCTGCTGTTCCTGGACGAGCCGTTCGAAGGCGTCGACGCCGTGGCCGCCCGTGGCCTGCGTGAACTGCTGGGCGATCTGGTGCGCACGGGCAACACCACCGTCTTTCTCACCTCGCACGTCCTGGAGATCGTCGAGCGCCTCTGCACGCACGTCGGCATCATCGCAAAAGGGCGCATCGTCACCAGCGGCCGCCTGGACGAGCTGCGCCGCAATCACGCCGGCGCCCCGCATTCGCTGGAATCGCTGTTCGTCAGCATGGTGGGCGGCGATCGCGCGGCGGCGCCGCGGCCGGCGTGGCTGGGCGCGTGATCGCGCCATCGCATTGGATTCTGCTGTTGCGTCTCAAGCTGACGCTGACGGGACGGGCCTTTGCCCGCGGGCGTGGCGCGACGTCGCTGCTTTCCTTCATCGTTCTGGCCGCGATCTCCGCGCCGGCCTGGATCTCGTCGGCGACGGGCGCCTATCTGGCTGCGGCGACCCTGGGGGCGCCCGGCGTCGCCCTCACGCTGGCGCTGGTCCATCTGTCCTGGATCGGCGGCGCGGTGCTGTTTGGCTCGTTCGCCGAAGGGTTCGATCTGCGCGTGCTGCTGCGCTATCCGCTGTCGCCGCGGCTGGCGTTCTGGATGAACGTGATGGTGGCGCCCCTGGATTTCATCGCGCTGTTCTTGATTCTGCCGCTGGCCGCGGCGGCGGCCGGCGCCACGGCGCGGGCCGGTCTGCGCGTGGGCACCGTCGTCGCCGTCGCCGGGATGTTGCAACTGTGCATCACCAGCGCCGTCACGCTGACGTTGCTGGCCATGCTGGGTCGTCACGTGCGGCGCGACTGGACGCGGGCGCTGCTGGGCGTGGTCCTGGGGATGACGGTGGCGGGCGCGGGCCTTCTCACCACGCGGGGCGGTGTGCAGGCGGGGCAGCTTTCGCGCCTGATGGCGGCAGGGTCGCAACATGTGCTGACGCCGTCGGTGGCGGTGGCGCGCTGGTTTCCCGGCACCGCCGCGCCGATCCGTTCGGTGTTCGCCGCGTTTGACGGGGCCTGGTTGCCGGGCAGTCTGTGGCTGGCGATCACCGTCGCGTCTCTCGTCGCCCTGTGCGAGGTGGGAACCAGGATCGCGATGCGCGAGGCCATGAACCGAGAGGCGCCCGAGGCGGGGCAGGGTGACGCCTCGGGTGTCAAAGCAAGACTGGCCGGACGCTTGGGCGCCTGGTTGTTACCGACCGACGTTGCCCTGCTGCTCGGTCGCGAGCTCCGTTATTTTCTGCGCACGCCCCAGGTCCTGGTCGGCCTGCTGACATCGTCGGCGTTTGTTTTTCTGCTGCCCCAGAATCAGCCCTTCGTCTTGGAAAGCCGCCCCCTGTTTGTGACCATGTTCTGTCTGGTGGGGATGCTGAACGTCTCGGCCAACCAGTTCGGCCTCGATCAAGCCGGCGTGCGCTCGCTGTTTCTGTTGCCGGTGTCGCCTCGCCGCATCCTGCTCGCAAAGAACCTGGCCTGCGTCACCCTGGCCTTCGCATCGGCCGCCCTGTGCCTTCCTCTACTGAAAATCGCCTACCCGCAGTCGGACGCCCTCACGATGATCACCACCCTGGTCGCGCTGGCGGCGGCCTTGCCGGTGGCCCTGATCTTAGGCAACTGGTTATCCGTGCGCCGCCCCTGGCGCATGACCTTCCGAATGGGCGGCACGCCCCCCGGCGCGACGGTGGCCGCCTGCTGTCAGCTGCTG
>JAXDMH010000475.1:0-6367 GCA_034666225.1 Myxococcales bacterium | reverse complement strand
TGGCCTGCTCGACCAGCGCCGTGATGTCTTCGCCCGTCTTGCCGATGATGGCGATGGGTGAGCCCACCGGCACCGTGGTCCCGTCGCCGATCAGCCGCTTGAGCAGCACGCCTTCGTCAAAGGCTTCGAAGTCCATGGTGGCCTTGTCGGTCTCGACCTCGGCCAGCAGCTCACCCGGCGCTATCTTGTCGCCCTCGTTCTTGCGCCACTTGCGCAGCACGCCCTCCCGCATGGTGTCGGAGAGCTGGGGCATATCGAGAATCGTGGCCATGACTGTCGTACCTGTTCCTTCTTAAAATTCGCTCAAGTTCGGCGCGCGAATGGAGCGCGCCGCTATTCCAAATACAGCAGGCGCTTGACCGCCGCGACGGTGCGAGCGATGTCGGGGACGCACTGCGCTTCCAGGTGGTGGTTGTACGGCATGGGCATGTCCGCGCCGGTGAGACGCTCGACGGGAGCGTCCAGGTCGTCGAAGCAAGCCTTGCCGATTCGATAGGCGATCTCGGCGCCGACGCCGTTGAAGGGCCAGCCCTCTTCCACGATCAGGCAACGTCCCGTCTTCTTGACCGACGCCACCAGCAGCTCTTCGTCCAGCGGCCGGATGGTGCGCGGGTCGACGACCTCGACCTCGATCCCTTCGGTGGCCAGCTGCTCTGCCGCGGCCAGCGCCAGCTTCACCATCTTGGACCAGCCGATGATGGTGATGTCCTTGCCCTGGCGTTTCACCTCGCCGACACCCAGCGGAATCGTGTACTCGCCCTCGGGGATTTCGCCCTGGTCGCCGTACAGGACCTCGCCTTCGATGAAGACGATCGGGTTGTCGTCGCGGATGGCGCTCTTCAGCAGGCCCTTTGCATCCTTGGGGTTGGCCGGCATGACCACCTTGAGGCCGGGGATGTGCGCCCACAGCGCCTCGGTCGACTGGCTGTGCTGCGCCGCCAGCTGGTGCGCCGAACCGCCGGGACCGCGGAAGACCACGGGCAGCGTGAACTGGCCGCCCGACATCTGGCGGATCTTGGCGGCGTTGTTGATCAGCTGATCGGCCGCCACCAGCGAAAAGTTCCAGGTCATCAGTTCAATGATGGGACGCAGCCCCACCATTGCGGCGCCGATGCCGACGCCGACGAAGCCACCTTCGGCGATGGGCGTGTCGACGACCCGTTTCTCACCGAAACGAGCCAGCAGCCCCTTTGACACCTTGTAGGCCCCGTCGTAATGGCCCACCTCTTCGCCCATGAGGAAGATTCGATCGTCGCGCTCCATCTCCTCGGCCATGGCCTGGTTGAGCGCCTCGCGATAAGCAACCGTCGGCATGTCTTCTCGTCACTCCTTGTACGTGAACTCGCTGAGGCGTTCGAAGGCCAGCTCGGGGCTGTCCTCGGCGAACTGCACCGCCTCTTCGATCTCTTGTTTGACCTGGGTTTCGATGGCCACGATCTCGGCCTCCGGAACGTTCGCCTTTTCCAGCAGCGACCGGCCGTAACCGATGGGGTCGCGCTTTTTCCATTCCTCGACCTCTTCCTTGGTGCGGTAGAGGCCGGCGTCGGACATCGAGTGGCCGCGAAACCGATAGGTGCGGATCTCGATCAGCGTCGGCATCGATTCGTTGCGGGCGCGGCGCACGGCCTCGCCCACGCGGTCGCGCACGCGGATGACGTCTTCACCGTCAAAGCGATCGCGGGCGATGCCGTAGCCCAGCGCCTTTTGCGAGACGTCGGTGACCGACAGCGACCGGTAAAGCGGTGTGCCCATCGAATAAAGGTTGTTCTCGCAGATGAACACCACGGGCAGCCGCCACAGCGCCGCCAGGGCGACGCCTTCGTGGAAGGCGCCTTGCGCCACCGAGCCGTCGCCGAAGAAGCAGAGGGTGACGCGTCCGTCGCCGCGGTACTTTGACGCGTAGGCGGTGCCGGCGGCGATGGGAATGTGGCCGCCCACAATTCCGTACCCACCGAGAAAATTGCGGGCAGCGTCGAACAGGTGCATCGAACCGCCCAGCCCCTTCGAGCAGCCGGTCTCTTTTCCATACATCTCGGCGATGATCTGTTTGACCGGCATGCCCTTGGCGTAGGCATGGGCGTGCTCGCGGTAGGTGGCGATCACGTAGTCATCGGGTTTCAGGGTCGCGATGGCACCCACGGCCACTGCTTCCTGGCCGATATAAAGATGCAAAAAGCCACCGAATTTCCGAAGTGCATAAGCCTTTGCCAGCGCTTCTTCCATGCGCCGGATGGCCAGCATCTGGTGGTAGTAGTGGACCAGTTGGGCCTTGTCTACGCTCCGGGCTTTCTCGCGAGGCTCGACGACCTCCCGTTCAATTCGACTCATATCCAGCATGTCTCCTGAATCTTCTCCTGAGGCTGTGCTACCCGAGTTCGGAAGCCGCGAGGATATACCAGGGAAGGCTCCACCGCGGGAAATAAACGACCGAAGATCGCCCCTGTAAACGCCATTCGAATGCGTGTTCGCAGACATCTTGATGGGCGTCTCCGTGGGCGTCTCGGCGGGCAAAGCGCTGTGCTCAATTTCCCGCGCCGTCTGCCGATGTGACTTTGGCATGTCATTCATGGGTGTCGGTGGCTTGAGCGGTGCAGAATCACAACCCAGCGCCGGCCCGGAGGGCGAACATCAAGGTCACATCCTGCTGGTTGATGACGAGCCTTCCATCGCCCGCGGCTACGCGCGGCTGCTGACCCTGGCCGGCTACCTGGTCGAGACCGCCAACGACGGCCGGGAAGCGGCCGAGCGGACGCGCGTCTGTTCGTACGACGCCATCGTCAGCGACATCACCATGCCCGAGATGAGCGGCCTGGCATTCTTGCGGTCGGTGCGCGAGCACGACCTGGACGTCCCGGTGATCTTGATGACCGGCGGCCCCGCCATCGAGAGCGCCATGCAGGCGCTGGAGCACGGCGCGCTTCGTTACCTGATCAAGCCCGTCGAGCCCAAACACCTGGAAGAGGTGGTGGCCCGCGCCGTCCGTCTGCACAAGATGGCCAAGATCAAGCGCGAGGCGCTGGAGCTGTTTCATCTGGAGGGCAAACACCTCGGCGATCGGGCCGGGCTGGAGGTGCGGTTCGCCAATGCGCTGACCACGCTGTGGGTGGCCTATCAGCCGATCATCTCGTGGTCAGGCCAGAACGTGTTCGCGTACGAGGCGCTGGTGCGCAACGAGGAGCCGACGCTGCGTTCGCCGCAGGATCTGTTTGAGGCCGCCGAGCGGCTGGGACGACTGCGCGAGCTGGGCCGGATGATTCGTGACCGCGTCGCTTCCAAGGTGGTCGACCTGCCGGAACCCGGACTGGTGTTCGTCAACGTGCACGCCCTGGAGCTGGAAGACGACAGTCTCTACTCGCCAGCCGGGGCTCTGTCTCCATTCGCCAGCCGGGTGATCCTGGAGATCACCGAGCGGGCGCCGCTGGAGCGGATCAACGACGTCAGCGGGCGCGTGGCGCAGCTGCGAGCCATGGGTTACCGCATCGCCGTCGACGATCTGGGCGCCGGTTACGCCGGGTTGACCAGCTTTGCCCAGCTGGAACCGGAAGTGGTCAAGGTCGACATGTCTTTGATCCGCGGCCTTGACCGCTCGCCGACCAAGCAGAAGCTTGTGCATTCGATCGTGGGCCTGTGCCGGGGTCTGGGCATCCAGATGATCGCCGAAGGCATCGAGACCGAGCCAGAACGCGACACGCTGATCAGCCTGGGCGGCGATCTGTGCCAGGGTTACCTGTTCGCGCGTCCGGGACGCGCCTTCCCGACCGCTCTGCTCCGCGCTGTCCCCGAGCCCGCCTGAGGCGGCGCCCTCAGGCCGCGTCATCGCCCGTGGTACATTCACGGGCAGATGATCGTCACGTTGACCAAGGAGTATCGGTTCGAGGCAGCGCACCATTTGCCGCGCGTTCCCGACGGCCACAAATGCGCCCGGCTGCACGGCCACAGTTACCGGGTGACGCTGGAAGCGCGCGGCCCGATCGATTCCGACACGGGCTGGCTGATCGACTACGGCGTTCTGGATGACGCCTGGGCGCCCTTGCAGACCAAGTTCGACCACCACACGCTGAACGAGATTCCCGGTCTGGAGAACTCCACGTCGGAGAACCTGGCGGTCTACATCTGGAAGGCGCTGCACCCGCAGATTTCCCATCTTGCGGCCGTCACCGTGTCGGAGACCTTCGACAGCGCCTGCCGTTACCAGGGCCCTTGAAACTGCGAGGGGGAGGGCGGGGCCAATGGCAAAGGCAAGGGCGAGGGCAGCTGGATGACGCACAAATTTCTTCGGTTCTTGACGTTGAACCTGTGGGGCGACAACGGCCCCTGGGAGTCGCGCCTGGCGCTGGTGTCGGAAAAACTGCAGAGCTTGCAGCCGGACGTCGTTGCCTTTCAGGAGGTGCGCGAGGTGCCGGGGCGGGTGACCAACCAGGCGCAGGCGCTGGCGCATCATCGCGGTTACGCGCACGTGTTCGCGCCGACGACCAAGTGGGGCGGCGGCGAGGAAGGGTTGGCGATCCTGTCGCGGGCGCCGATCGGTGCCCACGATGTTCACGTGCTGCCGCATTCCACCGACACCGAGGGCCGCGCCGTCCTTTCGGCGCGCATCGATTCGCCGGAGTTCGGTGCCTTCTGGGTTCACAGCACGCACCTCAGCTATCGCCAAAACGAAGGGGACAAGCGCGAGCAGCAGGTCCTGGCCGTCGATGAGGTGGTGACCGCGCACGCCCAGCAGACTGACAACCCGCAGATCGTGATGGGCGATTTCAACGCGGTCCCGCATTCGGACGAGATCCGCTGGATGTGTGGGCTGACCACGCTGGGGGGGCGGCGGGTCTTCTACCAGGACGCCTGGGACATCGTGCACGCCGGCCAGGCTGGTTACACCTGGGCGCGGGCCAATCCGTACACCGAACGGTTGGCCTGGCTGCGCGGCGATCGCCGCATTGATTACCTCTTCACGACGCCGCAGAGGCGCGACGGCCGGGGAACGGTGCACTCGGCGCGCTTGCTGTTTGACGAGCCGGTGGTGCTGCCCAGCGGCGAACGCCTGTTCGCGTCGGATCACTTTGCCGTGGTGGCCGAGGTGCAGATGGCACCCAATCCGTCGGCGCAAAGCGGACCGACGACCATCAAACTGCCGGGAGCGACGTAACGTGTTCCGCCTCGGGCACGTCACCGATCCGCATTTTCGTGGTTTTGACGGGGCGCGCGTCGGGCAGTTCACCGGCAAGCGGGCCATCGGCGCGGTAAATCTAGTGTTGATCCGGCGCCGCAAACACAAGATGGAGCTGCTGGCGGCGCTGGGCCAGGACGTGCGGGCGCAGGCGCTGGACCACCTGGCGGTGACCGGCGATCTGTCGAACATCGCCCTCGAGGGCGAATGGCAGGCGTCGTTGCGCTGGCTGGAGGCGGCCGGCGTGTCGGGGCAGACGGCGACGGTGATCCCGGGCAATCACGACGCCTATGTTCCCGACGTGGTGAACGCGCGGCGCTTTGAACAGCTCTTTGCGGCGTTCCAGTCGCACGACGTCGATGCGGCGAACGGCGCGAGCGAGAGCTACCCATTCGTGCGCTTGCGCGAAGGCGTCGCGCTGATCGGCGTGACCAGCTGCGTGCCGACCGGCGATCTGGGCGCCTGGGGCGAGGTGGGCGCCGCGCAGCTGGCGCGCCTGGAGGCCACGCTGACCTCGCCGCAGCTGAAGGGGAAGACCCGGGTCGTGCTGATCCATCACCCGCCCGTGATGTTGAAAGGCGCCGAGTCGCGCAACCTGCGTGACCGGCAGGCGCTGGCCGATTCGCTTGGCCGGGCCGGCGCCGAGCTGGTCATCCACGGCCACGATCACCGCGACGAGCGCGCCACCTTGCCGGGCCCGAACGGCCGCGAGATTCCGGTGGTCGGCGCCGGCTCGGCGTCGTACACCGGCGACGCCGAGAAGCGGGCCCGCTATAACATCTATGAGATCGACGCCGGCCACATCACCGTCGTTACCCGCGCCCACGACGAGGCGTCCGACGCGTTTCGAGAAGTGCGGCGCGAGACGCTGAGCTAGCGTGGGGGGCCGCAGACGCCCCCCCACGAGCCCCCCACGGACCTTGGTGAGCGAGCCGCGCGGGCAAAGCCCGCGCTCCCGCCACTAAACCCGCTCGCGATGCTCGCTCTGGCGCCCCAACAAGAGAATCTCCCTCGCCCCGCGCAGCGGGGAGAGGGTCGGGGAGAGGGGCCTGCGATGTTTTTGGGTGGCGCTGGCCGCGCAGGAAAACGTCAGTCGGTTGGTTCTGGAATGCCGCCGTCCGGCTTTTCGATGCTGGAGACCACGGTGTTGTCGGTGTCGGGAAGGAGATCGGCGACGGTGACGCCCTGGATGCGGCGCTTGCG
>JAXDMH010000474.1:0-3507 GCA_034666225.1 Myxococcales bacterium | reverse complement strand
GCAGCGTGATGCGAAGGCCGTCCGTCGACGTCTCCCAGCTTTCGGCCAGGCCGGGTCGATACTGGCCGCCTTCGCAGTGGAGCAACGTCTGATAGACGAGGCCGGTGGTGACCAGCAGCGCGGCTGGATCGGGATCATTGAGTGGATGCAGATGGGCGGGCTCCGCGTCCAGGTGAACGCGCAACGTGCCGCCGGCGTGATTGGGTGGTGGCGAGGGGATCTCCTCGGGCAGCGGCAGGGACGCGGCCTCCAGTGGTGGCTTGGCGGCGGATGAAGTTTTTTCCGCGCCGCCGGCCACGCCCGACGCATTTTGGGTTCCGGTGGTGGTTCGTCGATGACGGCTGCGGCAGGCGGTTCCCCCGAAAAAAACTGTGGCAATCAACAGCGCGGCGCTGATTCGCGCGCTGCTGACCCAAGGCCAGGCTTGCCCCCCCAAAATGCCCGTGTTATTCAGGGCGTACCCACACTTTGGGAGGAGAGGCTTCATGACGCGACTTCCGTCCGTATATCACTTGACGGTGCCCCTGGCATTGGCGCTGCTTGGTCCTCTCAGCGCTGGCGCCGCCCTGGCGCAGGGGAACGCGTTGCCCCCGGTGAAGGTCGACCTGCCGCCATCCCCCGACTTCAATGTGCAGACCGCGCCCGAGCAGTATCCGGGAGGCGAGCTTTCCATCTTCGGATTGCGCAAGCACATGAACAAGTACCTGGACAAGGACGTTCAAGTGAAAGCGTACGTCCTGCAGGTCTACGAGTGTCCGGCCGAGTTGCGCAAGTGTAACGACGAGCTGGCGGCCAAGTCCAAAAAGGAAAAGAAGAAAGAGGCCAAGAGCGGTGCCCCACCGAAAGGCGCCGCGCAGGCCGCCGCCGAGCAGCTGAAAGGCGGCTGCCGTCCCTGCGATCAACCGCACTTCTTTCTGGGCGACACACCGAAGACCAAGCTGGACCACGGCCTGCTGGTTGCCGACTATCCGGTCAAGGATTGGAAGACCGGCAAGCCGAAGCCGCTGGTCATCCCCGCCGCGCAGGCTGAAAAGCCGTTCGTGATCACCGGAACCTTCGCCATCAATTCCATGGGCGGATTCGCCGCCTCTGACGGCCTCATCATCCACAAGAAGCTGACGGACGAATCAGGCAAGGTGATCACCGAGGGCAACTCGATCCTTCCGCCCGAGGCCCAGGACATCAAGCTGGAGGGCAAGGCTGCCGAAAAAGTGGGCGGCGCCCGCATCGACGCGAAGATCCCCGAGGGCGGCGCCGGCCCGGGCAAGAAGAAAAAGTAGGGTAACGACGGGCCTGGCGGCTCGATCGACCGACGGCCGACGGGTCTCGTCCGACGGTCCCCAAATTCCCGGCGTGCGTTTAGCGGTTGGTGATGATCAGGGCCGCGCCCAGGCCAGCGGCGGCCAGCGCGGCGACGCCGGCGATCACCCAGGGGATCCAGACGGTCTTTTCGGGTTGGGTGCGGCAGAGCTTTTCCAGGTCGGCGTTGGACATCACCAGCGCTGAATTCGGCTGAGAGGGATCCGGGCGCGGGGACAGCCGTTCTTTCACGGCGGGGGTGTTGTCGGGCACGTCATCGCTGGCCTGTTCGGCCAGGCCCTCGTCGACGATCTTGATGTACTCGGCGGCCTCGGCGCGCTGCCGCGGGGATTCGGTCTCCTGTTGCAGGAACAGCTCGTAATAGCGCTTGGCCTTCTTCAGATCGCCGGCGCGCCGATAGCTGTGGCCGATGTTGAGGAGGAACCCGGTGCGCGGCAGGACGGCGTAGCCGGATTCGAATTCATGGGCCGCTTCGCGAAACTTGCCGTCGTCGAACAGCTTGGTGCCGCGACGAAACCTTTTGCGCGCTTCGTTCTCGGCCTCGTCGTCCGGGGCGGCCACGGACCGGCCGGCCAGGGCGCCCAGAATCAACGGAACGGCGAGGACGGTGAGAAGGCAGAGCGAACGTCTGAAGGAAAGTGCCGCGGTCATTCCAGTCCCCGATCGCGTAATGAGCCGTCATCCTCACCACGCAGGTGCCCTGCTTCGTGCAGCAGCGTGCGGGTGATGGCCTGATCCAGCTCGGCTGGGTCGTGCACGGTGCGCAGAAGGTTGCGGCGATACAGCACGACGGCGCGCTCCGGAACGGCGCAGCGAGCGTTGTCGCGGTCTGACGAATCGGGCCCGACACCCGCGCCCGAAGACGGCGCCCGCCGGCTTTTGCCGGCACGCACGGCCTGCGCCGAGCGCGGCTCCTCCTCGGACCAGCCGAGGGGCAGCCCGCGGAACAGACCGAGGATGGTCGGCGACAGCGGCGGGCGTTCGGCGACGAGATCCTCCATCAGCGGAATCTCGGCGGCCTGCACCTGGATCTGGGACAGGTCGGCCTGGACGTCGGGCGGCAAGGCGGCCACGGCCTTGCGCACGCGCTCGGCGAAATCGGTCGCCGGGACGTCGGGTGGCAGGGGGAAGGCCTTCGGATCGTGGGCGTGGGCCTCGGTCAGCCGGCGGCTGGCGTCGGCGTCGTTGCCCAGCCGTTCGGCGATGAGGCCCAGGTGATAAAGCGCGTGGCTGTGATCGGGGGTGATGGCCAGCACCTTCTCGAACATCCGCTGCGCCTCGGCGAAACGGCACAGCTCGAACAGGGCCACCCCGCGCTCGTACTGGGCGGCGGGCAGTTTTGGCGTGGTGGCCAGCGCCGCGTCGATTCGGCGCAGGGCCTCGACCGCGCGGCCGAGATCGATGAGGGCCTGCCCTTCCAGCAACGCCAGCCGAGCGGCCCGTTCGGAATCGCCGCGGCCGACGTGGCGGCTGCCGCGGCGGGCGTATTCAAGGCCGATGGCCGACCGGTCTGCCGACGGCGGGAGCTGGTTGATGTTCAGGTCGGCGGCCGCCTCCAGCGTCTCCGGATCGTGCGGGTTGAGGGCCAACGCCAGCGACATCGCGTCGCGGGCGTCGTCCAGTCGATCAAGGTGCATCAGGGCGACAGCGCGGTTGTGGTGCGCCTCGACAGAGCGCGGAGCCTGGCGGGCGGCTTCCTCGGCGCAGGCCAGGGCGCCGTCAAAGTCGGCGGCGTCGAACAGCTCGCCGGCCCGATCCAGCAGATCGGCCACGGCCGCGTCGATCCACGACGGGCGCTCTGGAAAACATCGGTGCAAGGGACGGGGCGGTGTCTCCTTGGCGGCGGTCTTGGGGTCCGACGGATCATCGCTGTTGCTGGCCGATTCTTCCCCGGTCATGGTCCCGGCCTTGGCCCCGGTCATGGTCCCGGTCCTGGCCCCGGTCTTGGCGCCCGATGCCGCGGCGGTGGTGCCGGGACCGGATACCTTGCCAGCGCCGGCCCCGGGCAACGCCGGTTCGTCGATCGGGCGATCAGAAACGCGGCGGCAAGCAGAGCCGAGCGCGAAAATTCCGAGGGCCGAGCACAGCGTCAGAAGGGAAACGCGGCGTCGCATTGAAACGAATCATCATACCCACAAATCACGCCGCCCCATGAACTTTTGTCTCCCCTCAGCCGCCGTGCGCGTC
>JAXDMH010000473.1:0-4641 GCA_034666225.1 Myxococcales bacterium | reverse complement strand
GCCCAGCGACGCGACGGCTGCCGCGGCGATCGTCAAACGACCGCGATGGCGTTTTTCGCGGCGACGATTTACGATGGTAGCGCTCGTTTCGTGTTTGTCGGCGCTGTTGCCGTCGTTGATGGCTTGTCTTTGGGGAGGCTGAATAATGATCAAGGGAAGAATGATTCGCGGTTGGGGGGGCACGTGGATGGTGGGTCTATCCGTGCTGGCGTTGAGTGGCTCGGTCCGCGCAGAGACGATCATTCTTTACGGCAACGACTTTGAAACCCCCAACCAGACCCCAGCGGCCACTTGCGCCACGTTGGATCCGGCCGGCATCAACGTGCTTTATGGCACGGCCGATTTCGTCTTTCACCAGATAAACACCGTCGAAGCCGTGCTGGTCGAATCCACCGCAACCGGCGGCGCGCCCGTCTACGCCGACCCCGAGATGAAGGCCGGCAAGTACACGCTGGGCATGCTGTCGTCACTCCAGGACGACAAGCTGTCGCTGACCTTCGACGCCAAGAGCCTCCCCTTTCTGAATGTCGGCATGGACCTGTCGTCGATCGAAGTCCCCGGCTGCGGCGGCCCGTTCGGAGTGGCCATCCCGATCATGCATCTGTCGCTGCTGGACAGTCCGGGCGGCGTGTTCGACTGGGCGCAGCCGGTGCTCAGCGACCAGATGGTGACCGGCGTGATGGCCCCCGATGGCTTCACCTTTGCCTGGAAACATGTGGTGGCGGCGCTGGACGCCAGCAAGTCGACCGACGGCCACGTCAGCATCGTGTTCGATCTTGTGCAAAGCGGATACGCCGCCTTCGACAACCTCAGCATCACCGCCTCCAGCAGCGCGTCCGTCACTGACACCGACCTCGACGGCAAACCCGACGACGCCGACAACTGCCGCATGGTGAAAAATCCCGACCAGGCCAATCAAGACAGCGACAAGGCCGGCGACGTCTGCGATCCCGCGCCCACCGACCCCACCGTGTGCGGCGATCAGGACGGCGACGGCAAGGACGACTGTGCCCCGGACATATCCGGTGACGGCGGCAGCGACGATGGCGCCGCCAGCGATGCACCGGCCGACGATACCTCTACCACCGACGCCGGCAACGGCAGCGACGGAGCCGTCGACCAGCCCGCCCGGCAGGCGAGCAGTGGCGGGTGCAACTGCTCGGTGGCCGAGAGAGCGGGCGCTCCGGGTCTGGCGGCCTGGCTGCTGGCGGCCCTGGTAACCGCCACCCGACGGCGCCGCCGACAGCCGACCGGCCGCCGCCCCTAGCACCCCCGTAGTACGAAAAAAATCAGGGCCCGGACTGGGTGGACCTTTGCTTTCGCCGGCTACCTGCCGATGGTGGTCTCCATGCGTCTAGCCCTATCCTTGGCGGCTGCCACGCTGATGACGGGCCTCTGGGTTGGGTTCGGCGCCTCGGCTGCGCAGGCAGCGGCGACCCTGGCCGTCGGCCCAGGGAAAATGTACGCCGCCCCGTGCGCCGCCTTCGCCGCCGCCTCCGACGGAGACATCGTCCAGATCGACGCCGCCGGCAACTATGCCGGTGACGTCTGCTCCATCGCCAGGAACAACCTCGCCATTCGGGGTGTGGGTGGTGGGCGCGCCCACATTGACGCCGCCGGGAAGAACGCGGGCGGCAAGGGCACCTGGGTCATCACCGGCAACAACACCACGGTCGAGAACATCGAGTTCTCCGGTGCCACCGTCGTCGATCAGAACGGCGCCGGCATCCGGCAGGAGGGGACCAATCTCACCATCCGCAACTGCTTCTTTCACGACAACGACGACGGCATCCTGGTCAGCCCCAACACCGCCAGCGACGTCCTGATCGAACGCTCCGAATTCGGCCACAACGGCTTCGGCGACGGCTTCTCGCACAACATGTACATCGGCAAGGTGCACAAGTTCACCCTGCAGTTCAGCTATACCCACCACGCCAAGATCGGCCACAACGTCAAGACGCGGGCCAACGAGAACCACATCCTTTACAACCGCATCATGGACGAGGTCGACGGCACCAGCAGCTACTCCGTCGACGTCTCGTACGGCGGCACCACGTTCCTCATCGGCAATCTGATCCAGCAGGGCCTGCACACCGACAACCCGACCATCGTCGCCTACGGCGCCGAGGGGATCAGCAACGCCGGCACCGACCTTTACGTCGTCGGCAACACCTTCGCGAACGACATGAAGGGGGGAACGTTCCTGCAGATGGCGGCCGGCGCCGCGCGCGCGGTCGTGCGCAACAATATTTTTGCCGGCGCGGCCACGGTGATCACGCAACCGGACGCCGACCTCACCACCAACTATACCGGGCTCGATCCCCAGCTGGTGGATCGGGCGGCGTTTGACTATCACCTGGGCGCCGGATCGCCGTGCGTGAACGCAGGGAGCGATCCCGGCATGAGCGTGGGCGGCGTCTCGCTGGCGCCGCTGTTTCAGTACGTCCACCCGCTGATGAGCGAGGCCCGGCTCGTCGTCGGCGTCATCGACATCGGCGCCTACGAGCTTTCCACCAGCGCAGCCACCGACGCTGCCGACGCCAACCCCAGCGACGGGCGCCCAGCCGACGGCAGCGGCGACGCGTCCGACGGATCAGCGGACGGCGCCGCGGGCGGCACTGGCGGCGGGGGCTTTGGCGGCTTCGGCTCTGCGGATGCGTCCGGCGCCGGCGGAGTCTTCGGCGGCGGCGAGGTGACGGGCGGTTCGGGGTTGGACACCGGTGGCGGCTGCGGTTGCAGGGCGGCGGCACAGGGCGGCGGCCCCCATCAGCCGGCCGCTGGCGACTTCTTTACCGTCATCCTGGGCGCGGCGGCAACCACGCTGGCCCGGCGCCGGCGCCGTCCCGTCAGCGACCGTCGTAACTGACGCGCCAGATGCAGTTGCCGCCGTCGTCGGTGATCAGCAGCGCTCCGTCCGCCGCCACCGTCACGCCGACCGGCCGTCCCCACACATCGCCGCCCCGGGTGACGAATCCGGTCAGGAAATCCTCGTACTCGCCGCTGGCCCGCGTGGTCTTTTGCAGCGGAACGCGCACCACCGAATAACCGGTGCGCACCGACCGATTCCACGAACCGTGGTGGGCGGCGAAGACGTCGCCGCGATACGCCTCGGGAAACTGCTTTCCTTCATAGAACGTCATCTGCAGCGACGCGACGTGAGGCTGCAACAGCACGTCGGGAACGATCACCTGGGCCCGCAGCTCCGGGTGCTTGCCGCGGTGGATGGGGTCTTGATGATCGCCGATGTAAAACCAGGGCCAGCCGTAAAAACCGCCCTGTTTGACGTGGGTGATGTAATCGGGCACCAGGTTGTCGCCCAGCTCGTCGCGTTCGTTGACTGACGCCCACAGCTCGCCGCTGCGCGGGTGCACCGCGATCCCCACGGCGTTGCGGATCCCTCCGGCATAGACCCGCTGGCCGGTGCCGTCGGGATTGAACTCCAGAATGTCGGCGCGATCCCGCTCGGTCGCGTTGCCGTCGGTGTCGTCGTTGTTCGAATGCGAGCCCACCGACACGAACATCTTTTTCCCGTCCAGCGAGAAAGCCACGTCGCGCGTCCAGTGCCCGCCCCCGCGCAGAAGACCGCCGCCCGGCAGCTGCGCCACCGTCTGGGCCGGGCTGCGCGCCCGCTGATCGCCGGTGCGGTAGACGAACCGAACCACCGCGTCCGTGTTGGCGACGTACAGCCACTGCGGCTCGCCGGTGGGTGGGTAGAACGCCAACCCAAATGGACGGCGCAACCCCGTGGCGAAGGTCTCGCTGTGTTCGGCGCGGCCGTCGCCGCGCAGACCGCGGAAGACCTGCACCGTTCCAGCCCTGCTCTCCGTCACGAAGACGTCACCGTTCGGCGCTGTGCGAATGAGGCGCGGGTTCGACATCCCTTGCGCGTAAAGCTGGACCTTGAATCCGGCCGGCGCCTGCGGCCAGGCGTCTTTGGGCCGCTTGATGAGGTGAGGACCGTTGTCCGCCGACGGCGTGGCGCCGGGCGCGGGAAGATCCTCGACGCGAATACGATGCACGTTGCCCGGGGCTTCACCCCGAAAATCGACGAACGGATCCGCGCTGGCCGTCGTCGAAGCAATCAGGATCGCGCAACCGAAGCCGCCAACCGGAGCGGCCATCCATTTCCGTCTTGCCACGACGGCATAGTCTAACGACGCTGCGGCGTCGGCAACAGGCCATCACTCACTCGACGATAGGCGCCCCATTCGGCGACGCCGCCCCGGATGCGGGCAGACGCGGCGCCGGCAGGGGTGGCGGTGCCGTCTCGGCCACGGCTTTCGCCGACGACGGGCCGGCGGGAACGACGTAGACGGTTCCGGCGCCCACCGTGTGCGAGCCGCCGCCCGGATCATTGACGACCACCGACCAGTTCTTGGCCGCGTCGGCGCGCCCGGGCGGTCGATACGACACCACCACCAGCCCCCGCGCCGTCTGCCGCACCACCATGCAGGCGGAGTCTTCGTCGAGGTGACAGCGGTACAGGCTCTCGTCGGCGTCGCTGCGCGCCTGGGCCGACCGGCGCAACACCACGAACACCGCTAGAAAGACCAGCGTGAGCACCAACGCTCCCACCAGCCGCGGATTCCGAAACGACTTGGCTACCTGCATACGGTTGATCGGCACAAGCACTCCTGGGGT
>JAXDMH010000472.1:0-5264 GCA_034666225.1 Myxococcales bacterium | reverse complement strand
GAGCCGGCCGACGTGGTGGTCACCGACCTGCGCATGAAGAGCGTCGACGGCCTGGACGTTCTGGACGCGGTCAAACGCGCCGACCCCAGCGTGCCGGTCGTCATCATGACCGCCTTCGGCGCCATCGAATCGGCGGTCGAGGCCATGCGGCGCGGGGCGTTTCATTACGTGACCAAGCCGTTCGAGATGGACGCCATCCGCGCGCTGGTGGAACGCGCCTGCAAGGAACGCCAGCTCTCGCGCGAGAACGCCCAGCTGCGCCGCACGCTGCACGAGAACCTGTCGGCGCGCCGCCTGGTCGGGCAAAGCCTGCCCATGCGCCAGCTGCGGGCGCTGATCGAACGGGTGGCCGACGCCACGTCTCCGGTGCTCATCTCGGGTGAGACCGGCACCGGCAAGGAGCTGGTGGCGCTGGCCATTCACACCGACGGGCCGCGCGGCGACAAACCATTCGTGGCGGTCAACTGCGCGGCGTTGCCCGAGCAGCTGCTGGAGAGCGAGCTGTTCGGTCACGCTCGCGGCGCCTTCACCGGCGCCTCGCAGACCCGGCGCGGGCTGTTCGTCGAGGCAGAGCAGGGGACCTTGTTCCTGGACGAGGTCGGCGATCTGCCGCTGCCGCTGCAGGGAAAACTGCTGCGCGTCCTGCAGTCGGGCGAGGTCCGGCCGGTCGGCAGCGAGACCGCGCGCAACGTCGACGTGCGGTGCATGGCGGCCACCCACAAAGATCTCTCCGAGCTGGTGCAAAAAGGGCTGTTCCGCGAGGATCTCTTCTTCCGCCTGGACGTCCTGCGCGTTCCGGTGCCCGCCCTGCGCGAGCGCATCGAGGATTTTCCCGCGCTGGTCGAGCACTTCCTGCGCAAGAGCCTGGAGCGCTCGCCACGCTCGGTTCTGGCCGGGTTCGAACCGGAGGCCCTGGATTTTCTGGCCGCCCACGCCTGGCCAGGCAACGTCCGCCAGCTGGAGAACCTGATCGAACGGCTGGTGGTGACGGCGTCGATGCCGCTGGCGCGTCTGGGCGACGTGCGCCAGGCCCTGGGGCCCATCCGCGAGGCCGATCCCATCGCCGCCCTGGTGCGCAGTCCGCTGGCCCTGCAGGATCTTGAGGATCGCTATATCGCCGGCATCTTGCAGAAGGTCGGCGGCAGCAAGCTGAAGGCCGCCGAGATCCTGGGCGTCGACGCCTCCACGCTTTATCGCCGCGAAAAGCAACGTCCTTAGCGGCTGGCCTCGCATAACGCAAATACGAGGTTTGCGTTATGCAAATGTCGGCGCCGCCGGCAATTCGGAGCCGTATCGGCGACGTTTCGCGATCGTTTCCTGCGCGAATCGCCGGTGGATCCAAGCAAGAAAATTGACGGGCAAACCCGCGAGATCTCCGGCCATCGCTGCGTGCGGCGGTGGCGCCAGATGAATCCGGCATCGCGGTTGCTTTGGGGGTGAGCGCGCGCGTCCGACCGGACGGCGCTTTGTCACTACAGCAGCGAAGAAGGAGCGGACGCGCATGACCGGACCCGAAGTTCTGAAGTACGCCGAAAAAAACGGAGCCAAGTTTGTCGACTTCAAGTTCGTCGACCTCCTGGGCATCTGGCAGCACACCACCATGCCGATCGGCAAGCTGGAGGTGGATTCGTTCAAGGAAGGCTTCTTCTTCGACGGCAGCTCCATCCGCGGATGGCAGCCCATCCATGCCTCCGACATGATCTTCATTCCCGACGCGGCCAGCGCGGTGATGGATCCCTTCTTCGCCATCCCGACCCTGTCGGTGATCTGCGACCCAAGGCCCCCGGCTCTCTGGATGAGTCGCTGAAGGCGCTGGAGCGCGACCACGAGTTCTTGCTGAAGGGCGACGTCTTCACGCGAGACGTCATCGAGGTCTGGCTGGATTACAAGCGCAAGAACGAGGTCGTCGCCCTCCGCCTGCGTCCGCACCCGCACGAGTTCGCCCTGTACTTCGACAACTGAAAATTTCTGGACGATTTCCCACAAGAGAAAGGATCGCGAATGACCACTGCTCGACGCCGCCACATCGCAATTGGAATTGCACTGTCTGTTGTCGCCATGACCGTGCTGGGATCAGGAATCACCCTGGCCCAGTCGCCCGCCGCAACGCCGCCCGCGCCCGCCGCCGCAGCGGCGCCCGCCGGACCTGATCTCGCCACCCGCGTGGCCGATCTCGAGGCGTACATAACCAACGGCACGCCCAAGGCCCTGGTGTCAGCCGGTCCCGGGCACAACGCCTGGATGATGACCTCGACCGCGCTGGTGCTCTTCATGACCTTGCCCGGCCTGGCGCTGTTCTACGGCGGCTTGGTGCGCGGCAAGAACGTGCTGTCGGTGATGGCCCAGTGTCTGGGCTGCGCCGGGCTGGTCACCATCCTGTGGTGGGCCGTCGGTTACAGCTTCACCTTCGCGCCCGGGTCGTCGTTCCTGGGCGGCCTGAAATTCGCCCTGTTAAAAGGCGTGACGTCATTACCCAACACCGACTATGCGGCCTGGGTCTCGCAAAACGTCTTTGCCATGTACCAGCTGATGTTCGCCATCATCACGCCGGCCTTGATCGTCGGCGCCATCGCTGAACGCATGAAGTACTCGGCGGTCATGGCCTTCATCGCGATCTGGATGTTCGTCGTCTACTTCCCGCTGGCGCACATGGTGTGGGGCGTTGACGGCTTGATGAACGGCGTCTGGAACGCCAAGGCTGCCATCAAGTCCATCGACTTTGCCGGCGGCACCGTCGTGCACATGTCGTCCGGTTGGTCGGCGCTGATCCTGTGCCTGATCCTGGGCAAGCGCACCGGCTTCGGCAAGCGCGCCTTCCTTCCGCACAGCATGGTGCTGACCATGGTCGGCACCGGCATGCTGTGGGTCGGCTGGTACGGCTTCAACGCCGGCAGCGCCGTCGCCTCGGACGGCATCGCCGCCAACGCCTTCACCACCACCACGCTGGCCACCGCCGTGGCCGCTTCGGTCTGGCCGCTGCTGGAGTGGCTGACGCGCGGCAAGCCAAGCATCCTCGGCTTCTGCTCGGGCGCTGTCGCCGGTCTGGTGGTCATCACGCCGGGAGCCGGCTTTGTCACGCCGGCCAGCTCGGTCATCATCGGCGTCCTGGCCGGCGCGGTCCCCTTCCTGGCCTGCACCAAGCTGAAGGCCATCTTCAAGTATGACGACGCGCTGGACACCTTCGGCGTGCACGGCGTGGGCGGCACCATGGGCGCCTTCGTGACCGGCCTGTTCGCCACGCCCGAAGTGAACAGCAACCTCAGCACCAACCTGGCCTCGGTCGTCGGCAAGACGCTGTGGATCGAGCAGCTCAAGGCCATCGGCCTGACGCTGACCCTGTCGGTGGTCGCCACCACGGTGATCGCCTATGGCCTCAAGGCCGTGATGGGCCTGCGTCCCGCCATGGAAGAGGAAGAGCAGGGGCTGGACTTCGTCGACCACGGCGAGTCGGGCTATCACCCGGAGGAGGGTGGCGGTCACGGCGAGGTGCTGACGGCGACGGCCGGCGCGCAGGCGGCCTCGGTGCCCGTCCTGGCCAAGCCGATGATCTGATTCAGACGAACGAACGAACGAACGAACGAATAGACAAAAATAAAACGGGCGCCCCCCAGGAACGGCTTTGTTCCTCCGGGGCGCCCGCTTGCATTCTGGGCGCGCGTTACTTCTGGGCGTGCGCAGCCGGCGGCGGCATCAGGCCCAGCTCCATCGCCAGCTGCATGCTGTTGACGAAGGGCCACAGCTCGACGGCCTTGCCGTCCTTCCAGCGGATGAACTCGATGTAATCGAGGCTGAACGACTTGCCGGTTTTCTTGATGCCCATGGCAGGCGCGTCGCCGTCGTTCTTCCCGACCAGCTGGCCGATGGCCACCGTGTAGTCACCGGCGGCGAACAGGATCGGCGTGGTGCACTTGACGTTGGACGACATCTGCCAGAAGCCGGCGTTGTGGTCCATCTCGGCGGCGATGCCGGTGATGTCCGTGGGCGCGGTCTGATCGTGATCGACGATGTCGGGTGAGGCTCCCTCGGCCAGCTTCTTGTCGTGGTGGTTGAACAGGGCGTAGGCCTTCTTGGCGGCGGCCAGGTTGCTCTTTTCGACGGCGCTGCCTGTCGCCACCACCACTGGACCTCCTGCGATGGCGGCGGCGCCTTTTTCCATCGCGGCGCGCGCCGGATTCTTGGACAGCCCCAGCTGGGCCATCAACGTGGCGCCGTCCTGGATGAACCACTCCTTGCTGGCGATGGCGCCCGGACCGGATTCGATGCCGTGGGCGACCAGCTGTCCAAACCGCTTGTTCGTCGGTGGAATCTCCCCGGCCGGCGTGGCCAGCGGTCCGCTGTGCGTCCCGTGCATGAGGGCGATGGTGGCCGCGTTGTGGCCGCTCACCACCATCAGCTGCAACTCGCCGATCACGTCCGGCATGGCCGAACGAAAAGACTTGGCGTGCTTGTCGATGATGGCCTTGCCGCCTTTGGCTGGCAGCATGCCCGGCGCGACGGACGGGGTGCCGGGGCCATAGCACTTGAGGAATTCGTCCCAGTTTGCTTCGTTGAAATTCTGCCAGCACTGGCTGTATCTGTCGGCCAGGGCCTTTCCGGTCAGCGTCCCTTCGGCCGACGCCTGCCCGCCGGCGCCGACCAACAGGCCAAGGGTGGCGAAGGCGGCAACACGGGGCAGCAGGTAACGCGTGATCACTTTGGTCATGTTGGATCTCCCGATGAATGCTCCGATGATTGGTCGGTCAGCTTGTGCCCGTGATACGACTCGCAGCGGGCGACGGATCAGTCTTTTTGGCCGTGATTCCCGCCGAGCCTGGGGCGTGAGATCCCCAGCTTGCGCATTCGTCCCTGCAACGTCGTTCGGCTGAGACCCAGACGCGCCGCCGCGCCGCCGCGCCCCGCCACCACCCAGCTGGCCTGCTCCAGGGCGCGCAGGATAAAGGCGCGCTCGGCCTCGGCCAACGTCTGCGGCGTCCGGCCGAAGATCTCTGGCGCGGTTGCGCGCGTCCGGTCCGGCGATGGAGCCGTCTGCGCGATCCCCGTGTCCAGCGCGCCCGCCGGCACGATCAGCTCCGGTCCGGCCGACAGGATCACCGAACGCTCGATGACGTTCTCCAGCTCGCGCACATTGCCGGGCCAGTCGTAACGAGACAGCGATTCCAGCGTCGCCGCCGGCACCATGCTGATCGACTTTTTCATGCGCCGCGCGCAGCGATCGACAAAATGTTGCACCAGCGGGGGAATGTCCTCGCGGCGCTCGCGCAGCG
>JAXDMH010000471.1:0-14403 GCA_034666225.1 Myxococcales bacterium | reverse complement strand
CAATCCGTTCGACTAAAGATAGGGCCCAGGTCGCATAGATGGATCGCAAACCGTTTCTGATGGGCGTGGCTGTCACGCTCATTTCGCTGAGCTCTGTCGCCAGCCAGGCGGAGCCCTGTCCGATGCCCGGCCCCAGCGACGCGCAAATGCGCCGGCCCCTGGCCAAGGAATGGTTCAGCCGGGCGGAAGATTCCGAGGCGGCGGGCCGCCGCGACGCCGCCGTCAAGCAGTACGCCTGTTCGATGCGATTGGTGCCCCACCCCGCGACGGCCTTCAACCTGGCCATGGCCGCCGAGCGTTCGGGCGATCCGTCGATGGCGGCGGATGCCTTCCGGGCCTACTTGCGGCTTCTGCCCGATGCGACCGACCGGGCCATGACCCAGGCGCGCATTGCCCGCCTCGAGGGCCAGGTGGCCGAACTGCGGCGCCAGTTCGACGACCCGGTCCCGCAGCCGCCGCTGCGGCGTCAGGCCTTCCGGTCCAAACCGACCCTGGCCCAGTCGATGCCGCAACCGCCGGCGCCCCGCTTGATCGTCGAGCACGACCCCGATCTACTCCCGCCCCTGCCCATGCCCTCCTCGCCTGACGTCGCTCCGCTGGACAGGCGAATTCCCCCCTGGCCGTTCGTGCTGGGCGCGGCAGCGACGGCGGGCACCGGTTTTATTTTCAACCTGGTGGCGCGCGCCAAGATGAACACCTGTCGCGATCCGCAGCTGCGCCGCGAGAACCTGGCGGCGGCCGATGAGGCCTGCAGCGGCGCCCCTCCGTACGCATACAGCTCCTATGCTCTGCTGGGCCTGGGAGGCGCTCTGGGCGTCGCCGGCGCGATCCTGATCTATCGCGACAGCGACAGCGCGGAGGGCACGGTCACTCTGACGCCCACTCAGGGCGGCGGCGCGTTCAGCTTCGCCGGCAAGTTTTGATCGGCGTCCCGGCGGGACGCGGTCGTCACAATGACAGCTTGGCCTGGACGCGGGCCATCGCCTCTTGAACGTTCTCGCGCAGGCCAAACGCCGACAGTCGAAAATAACCTTCCCCGCAGCTGCCAAAGCCGGATCCCGGCGTGCCGACCACGTTGGCCTCGCCGAGCAGCCGATCAAAGAAGGCCCACGACGTCAGCCCGCCCGGCACCTTCAGCCAGATGTAGGGGGCGTTGACGCCGCCGTAGACGGTATAGCCAGCCTTGGTCATCCCTTCCCGAATGAGCCGGGCGTTCTCCATGTAATAGGCAACGTTGGCCTCGACGGCGGCGCGCCCGGCGGGCAGGAAGGCGGCTTCGGCGGCTTTCTGGATCGGATAGCTGACGCCGTTGAACTTGGTGGTGTGGCGCCGGTTCCACAGGGCGTGCAGGGCCACCAGGTCGCCCTTGTCGTTGCGGGCCTGCAACTCCTTGGGGATCACCGTGAACGCGCAGCGCGTCCCGGTGAAGCCGGCGGTCTTCGACAGGCTGCGAAACTCGATGGCCACCTGGCGGGCGCCGGGCACTTCGTAAATGCTGTGTAAATAGCCGGGCTCGCGGATGAAGGCTTCATAGGCGGCGTCGAACAGGATCACCGCCTCGTGCGCCCGCGCGTACTCGACCCAGCGGACCAGGGACGCCCGCGACAGCACGGTGCCGGTCGGGTTGTTAGGCGAGCAGAGGTAAATCAGATCGACCCTGCCTTCGGGCAAGGGCGGATCGAAGCCGTTCTCGGCCGTGGTGGGCAGATAGACCAGGCGTCCATAGCGCCCCTTGGCGTCGGCGCCGTCGGTGCGGCCCGCCATCACGTTGGTATCGACGTACACTGGATAGACGGGATCGGTGATGGCCACGACGTTGTCGACGGCGAACAGCTCTTGAATGTTGCCGGTGTCGCACTTGGAGCCGTCGGAGACGAAGATCTCGTCGGCGACGACGGTGGCCCCCTGGCGGGCATAGTCGGCAGCCACGGCGGCCAGCAGAAAATCGTAGCCCTGTTCCGGGCCATATCCCTTGAAGGTCTCGCGCCGCCCCATCTCGTCGGCAGCGGCCTTCATCGCGTCTACGATGGGCGGCGGCAGCGGCAGGACGACATCGCCGATGCCCAGACGGATGACCTGGGCCGCCGGGTTGGCCGCCGAAAACGCGCGCACGCGCTTGGCGATCTCGGAGAAGAGATAGCTGGCCTGGAGCTTCTGATAATGAGAATTGATTTTCGCCATGTTGCGACGGCGGAGATTAGCCGATTTACTCCGACGACGAAAAGACGATCGCGCCCGGCTCTTGCTCCAGCCGCGGCGCCGCGGCGCGGACCCGCGCCACCGCCTCCAGCTCCTGCTTGATGCGCGGGAAATGATAGTGAATCCGTCCCTGGTCATCGGGTTCGACGTCGCCCCCCAGGGCCGCCAGCTGCTGGTCGAGCGCGGCCTGCAACGCCGGCGTGGGCGCGAGCTCCTCGCGCGAGCGCGGGGCCAGCGACGAGAAGATCCGTTCCAGCAGGGTGCGCCGCTGGTTGGCGGCCACGCGGGCGGGGCGAGACAGCCGCGCCTTCAGCCACCGCACCAGCGGCACGCTGAAGAACACGCCCGAGAAGGCCAGGGGAAAATCGTGCAGCAGGAAGCGCCAGCCTTCCAGCGAGACCCGGAACTTGGCCTCGAACATCGGCACGATCCAGAAGGGGGCGGTCAGGTTGAACCCGTTGAACAGGCCGATGATGGCGTTGCGGCTCTCGCTGTTGCCGGTCAAGACCGGTTCGGGCTCGATCCGTTCCCAGGCCATGCGAGGCCGCGCCTCGCGCCCGGCGGTTCCCGCTGTCTTGCGCAGGTCTTTGAAGGTGTAAACAATGACCGCGTCGTCGGTGACCTCCGGCTCGCCGCCGTAGTCAACCATCAGACGCGTCAGCTCCTCCTCGGCGCGGGCAAAATCCCAGCCCATCAAGCGCACCAGATCCACGGCGGCGATGCGCCCGTCGTGGGCGCGAATAAAGGCCAGGATCTCCTTTTCGTCGCGCAGCTGATCGACAGGCTGAAGGGTCGGGCCGAAGACAAAGGCGAAGACGCCCTTGTAGAACGGCGGCTCGCGCGGGGTGACCCGCCGCCGGCCGTAGGCGGGGGACGGACCGCCGCCCCATCCCCAGATCCAGAACAGGCCGCCGAATCCGCCGCCCCGATCGTCGTCGTCGGAATCGCTGCTGCTGCGCGCGAATATGAGAGCGATCATCATGGCAACGAACGCCGTGAAATAGACGACCAGCGTTCCCACGATGGCAATCTTGAACAGGAAGGTGAAGCCCTTCCACAGCCGCTGGCCCAGAGCCGCCAGGCGCTCCCGGAAGGGAACGACGTCCCGCCGCTCGAACGATGGATCGAACTCGTAAAGCAGCTCGCCGCTGTCGGTGGCGCTGAGGTGGCTGCGGTATTCCTTCAACAGCAGCGTCAGGGCGCGCTCGGTCTCGTCGTGCGGAAGGCCCGATACGGTGACGGCGTCGGCGCGGGTCAGCTTGCCGCCCCGCCCCTGCAACGCCTCCAGGAGAACCTTCTTGGCCCGCTGGTCGGTGTATCCCTTCTTCTCGATCGTGGGTTCCGAGGCGGCAACGCGGGACATCCTTGATCACTTGTCTCAGGAATGGCCCCGACGCAAGCGCTGAAAATGGCTCGGCGCAGGATCGCGGACCCCGCGGACGACGAAAGGGAACGTGTACACTTACCGGCGGTGGACGATTCGGAATCATCGGAATCATCGGTTGATGACAAACAGGCGGGCGACGAGGCCGACGAATGGCCCAGCGGCCTGGTGGCCGTGGGTGGCACGCTGGATCCCGACCGCTTGCTGGCCGCCTACCGACTGGGAATCTTCCCCTGGTCATCGGATCCGGTGCTGACCTGGTGGTCGCCCGATCCGCGCGCCGTCTTCGATCTGCAAACGTTCCGGCCCCACCGCACCGTCGGACGAACGGCGCGGCGCTGCGGGTGGCGGTTCACCGTCGATCGCGACTTTGCCGGGGTGATGCGCGGCTGCGCCGCCGAGACGTCGGATCGCCCCGGCACCTGGATCACCGAGGACTTCATCCGCTCGTACAGCGAGCTGCACCGGCGCGGCCACGCCCACAGCATCGAGGTGTACGAAGGCGATGAGCTTATTGGCGGGCTTTACGGAGTGGCCATCGGCGGTTTTTTCGGCGGCGAATCGATGTTTCATCGCCGCACCGACGCGTCCAAGGCCGCCGTCTCGTTCCTGGTACAGCGACTGCGGGCGGGCGGGTTCTTGCTGCTGGACGCCCAGATGCCCACGCCTCATCTGGAACGACTGGGGGCGACCACGATCCCGCGCGACCAGTACATGTCCCAGCTGCGCCGGGCGCTGGGTGCCCCCGCTACTCTGACGGGGGAATGACCGCGGTTGCGGGCGACGGCGGCCGCACGCACACGCGGTTGCGACCCCCGCGCTTGGCCCGATACATCGTCTCGTCGGCCAGAGCCACCAGGTCAGAACCGGTCTGCACCCCGGGATCGGGCATGAAGGCCACCCCGACGCTGATGGTGACCGGCACCGATTTGCCCTCGAACATGAACGAATGCCCTTCCACCACGGCCCGCAGCCGTTCAGCCAGCGCGGCGGATTCGCGCACCTCGGTTTCGCGGCAGATGATGGCGAACTCTTCACCGCCGTAGCGAGCAAAGATGTCCTCCGCGCGCAGCGCTTCGCTGACCAGACTGGCCAGTTCGGTGAGGATGAAATCGCCGCCCGGATGGCCGTGGGTGTCGTTGATGGTCTTGAAGTGGTCGATGTCCAGGAAGATCAAACTCAGCGGTGATTTGTGCCGCTGGGCATAGGTCACCTCGGATTCCAGGCGCTCGCCGAAATAGCGTTTGTTGAACGCCTTGGTCAGGCCGTCCCGCAGGGCCGATTCGGAGAGCTGGCGCTGGAACGCCTCGTCCAGCTTGTCGTGATAGGTGAATTTCAGAATCGTGGTCGATCCGAGGAGGATCTTGTCGCCGTCGACCAGGATCTGCTCCGTCACCCGGATGCCGTTGCAGAACGTCCCGTTGGTTGACCCCAGGTCTTCCAGGATGACGTGGTCGGGTTCTCGCACCAGCTGGGCGTGCTCCCGGGAGATGCCCTCGTCGACCAGACGGATGTCGGCCTTTTCGCCCCGCCCCAGGACCGTCTTCTCCTTTTCGATGCGGTACATCTCGCCCAGGCTGGACCCGGCCAGGACCAGCAGGTAGGCGTGGTCGACCTCGTCAGGTTCGGACCCGGGCGGCGGCTGCGCAGTGCGGGTCGTGTCTTCCATCGGATTGCGCACGCGCGAAGACGCCATTTTGATATTTTACCCGCTGGCGGTCAGACCTTGCAAACTCTCGTCGGAACCAGCGGCTACAGCTATGCGCCTTGGAAGGGGCGTTTTTATCCTGAAAACATATATGGGGCGCAGATGCTGCCCTTTTACGCCGGGCATTTCTCGACGGTGGAGATCAACAATACCTTCTACCGGATGCCCAACCCCGACATGCTGAAGACCTGGGCCGAGCAGACGCCGGACAGCTTTCGTTTTGCGCTGAAGAGCCCTCGGCGCATCACGCATGAAAAAAAATTGAGCATCAACGACGATTCGCTGGTGCGCCTGTACGAAGCCGCCGCCACGCTGGGCCACAAATTGGGGCCGGTGCTGTTTCAGCTGCCGCCCTTCCTGCGCAAGGACACGCCCAAACTGACCGCGTTTTTGGCGCAGTTGCCGCCCGGGACCCGCGCGGCGTTCGAGTTCCGCCACGAGTCCTGGTTTGTCCCCGAGGTATTCGATGCCCTGAGCACGCGCGACGCGGCCCTGTGCATCGCCGAGGCAGAGGACTTCACCACGCCGCTGCACGCGACGGCGTCGTGGGGCTACCTGCGCCTGCGCCGGCAGGATTACGACGACGCCGCGCTGGCCAGCTGGGCGTCGCGCATCTCTGGACAGGCCTGGAATGAGTCCTATGTCTTCCTCAAGCACGAAGACGAAGGCAAAGGACCGGTGCTGGCCAAGAAGCTGATCGCCCTCCTCGGGGAAACCTGACGGCAGACGGGTTTCTTGGAGCCCGCCTTACAACGGAGTACAATATCCCACATGGCACGCGCAATCGCAGGCGGGACGATCTCCTTCGGGCTGGTTTCCATCCCGGTGAAGCTCTATTCGGCGACGCAAGCGTCGGCGGCAATCTCTTTCCATCTTCTGCACGCCAAGGACAACTCGCGCCTCAAACAACAGTATGTCTGCCCGCAGGACAACGAGATCGTCTCGCGCGACGAGATGATCAAAGGGTACGAGTTCGCCAAGGATCAGTACGTCACCTTCTCGCCGGAAGAATTGAAGGCCCTGGAAGAGAAGGCCACGCAGACCATCGAGATCGCCGAGTTCGTGCCGATCCAGAAGATCGATCCCGTCTATTTCGACAAGGCGTATTTCCTGGGGCCGGAAAAAGGCGGCGAGAAGGCCTATCGCCTGCTTTGCCAGGCCATGCGCGAGACCGGCCGCACCGGCCTGGCGCGATACGCGGCGCGGGGCAAGCAGTACCTGGTGATGTTGCGACCGACCACCGAGGAGCCGGGGGGGCTGGTCATGCAGCAGCTGCTGTATGCCGACGAGGTCCGCTCGTTCTCCGAGGTGCCCATCGCCGACGCCGAGGTTCGCGAGCCCGAGCTGAAGCTGGCCAAGCAGCTCATCGATCAGATCGCCTCCGAAACCTTCGATCCGACGCAGTACGAGGACGACGTCCGCAAGCGCACGCAGGCCGATATTGACCGCAAGGTCAAAGGCCAGGACATCGCAACCGCTGAACCGGCGCCCGAACCGGCCCGCATCATCGACCTGATGGAGGCCTTGAAGGCCAGCCTGGGCAAAAAGGACGGCGGCGGCAAGGACAAGGCGACGGCCGGTGCCGAGGACGGCGACCAGGCCCAAGCGGATGACCGGCGTTCGCCGCGTCGATCGGCGCCGCGGGCTGAAAAGACCGAGACCAAGCGCGCCCGGGGCGCCAAGCGCTGAGCGGCGCGCCGCGATGCTGCTGAAGCGATGTTGCTGAAGCGATGCTGCTGAAGATCGTCCAGACCGGAGAGCCCGTCCTGCGCCAGCGCGCGCGGGCGCTGACCAAGGTCGAGATCTTGAGCCCGCAGATCCAGAATCTCATCGAGCTGATGCGCGAGACCATGCACGACGCTCCCGGGGTGGGGCTGGCGGCGCCCCAGATCGGGCAGCCCCTGCAGCTGGCGGTCATCGAAGACGTCGCCACCGTCGAGGAGACCGAGCGCGCGCCTGTCCCCTTTCACGTCATCGTCAACCCGCAGCTGACGCTGCGAGGAGAGGACGTCGCCTTCTTCGAGGGCTGCCTGAGCGTCGACGGGTTTCAGGCCGTGGTGCCGCGCGCCCACGACGTTGCGGTCGAGGCGCTGGATCATCGAGGCGAGCCGATCTCGATCAAGGCCAGTGGCTGGTACGCCCGGATCCTGCAGCACGAGATCGACCACCTTCACGGCGTGCTGTACATCGATCGCATGCACACCCGGACATTCTCGACGGCGCGCAACGCCTCCCGGATCTGGCAGGGACAATCGCCGGCCGAGGTGATGGAAGCCTTGGGTCACGGTCCGGGTCAAGATCGGGGCCACGACCGTTAGACGGGTATATATTCTTCTTCGTAGGTGATGAGCGGCTACAGCGCCAACGAGGTGGAGAAGATGCTCGGGCTCTCGCCGGCACGCCTGCGCGCCTATGTGCGAGCGGGCCTCTTGACACCCCAGCGCGGCGCCGAGGGCGAGCTGCGCTTTTCATTCCAGGACCTGCGCCTCCTGCGCAACGCCGAGGGGCTGGTTCGCGATCGCATCGCCCCGCACCGGGTACGGCGCGCCTTGCAAAGCTTGCAAGCCCGGCTGCAAGCGCGGACGGATGACCGGCAGCCGCTGTCGGCGCTGCAGCTGGAAGCGGAAGGTAACGGCGTGGTGGTGCGCGACGGAAGCACGCGCTGGCAGGCCGAATCAGGGCAATTCTTGCTGGATCTGTCGGCGCCGGGAACAGCGGCCGGCCCCGACACGCCGGTGTCCCAGCTTCATCCGCGGCCGGTCCCCGACGAAGCCACGTCAACGGCGGCGGAACTTTCCTCGCCCGAGCAGCTTTACGAGCTGGCCTGCGAGCAAGAAGAGAGCGACCCGCAGCAGTCCCGTGAGACCTATCTGCAACTGCTGGCGTTGGTGCCCACCCACGCCGACGCCCACGTCAATCTCGGGCGCCTTCTGCACCAGCGCGGCGACCTGCGCGCCGCCGAGTTCCATTATCGAAGCGCGCTGGCCACCCGCCCCGGCGACTCGACGGCCGCCTTCAACCTGGGCGTGGCCCTGGAAGACCAAGGACACGTCACCGCCGCCATCGAGGCCTACGAAAAGTCCCTGGCCGGCAACCCCCGGAACGCCGACGCCCACTACAACGCCGCCCGGTTGTACGAAAAATCGGGCGACTATCCGGCGGCGCTACGGCACCTTCGCGCCTACCGCCAACTGGTCTTGAAAAAGTAGCAGCGGGAGGGCCCGGCCCTCCCGCGAAGCGATGGATCTAGGCCAAACGCGCTAGGCCAACCGCGCTAGGCCAACCGCGAGTCGAGCGTGATCTTCGTGTTCAGGACACGGGAGATGGGGCAGCCTTTTTTGGCGGCTTCGGTGGCTTGTTGCCACTTGGCGGCGTCAGCGCCCGGGATCTTGCCGGTGACGTCCAGGTGGGATTCGGTGATGGTGAACCCCGCTTCTTGCTTCTCGAAGGTGACCGTGGCGGTGGCGTTCAGGCTTTCCGGGGTGATTCCCAGCTTGCCCAGCTCCCCGGACAGGGCCATGGCAAAGCAGCTGGCGTGGGCAGCGGCGATCAGCTCTTCCGGGTTGGTGCCGGGTTCATTTTCGAACCGTCGACCAAACGAGTAGGGCAGATTGGAAAGCACCCCGCTTTCCGATGAAAACACCCCGGTTCCTTCTTTCAAATTGCCTTTCCAGGTGGCGCTGGCTTTTCTTTTCATGTGCATCCTCCGATGAGATTTAGATGGGACAGTGGCGGCGAAAGATAATCCCATCCGGGCCTGGACGCACCCCCCCCTTCCTTGCGGGCGCCTCTCGACTTAGAGTCGACGCTCCATGGTCGGCGTCATGACCCCCCTCGATCTGTCCTGCCAGTCCATCCTGGTGGTGGATGACGATGCCGACATTCGTGAGACGTTGACCGACATCCTGGGCGAGGAAGGCTATCGGGTGACCGGGGTCCGCAACGGGCGTGAGGCGCTGGCCTATCTGACCGGCCGGACCCGGCCCAGTCTCATCTTGCTGGACATGATGATGCCCGAGATGGATGGCTGGCGGTTTCGACAGGAGCAGCAGCGAAATCCAGCTATTGCTGGAATCCCGGTGGTGATTCTGTCGGCGCACGGCAACGTCCGTGAGGCGGCCCTGGCCCTGGGCGTGGCCGACTATCTGCGAAAACCGCTGCGGGTCGAGAACTTGTTAGAGATCGCCGAGCGATACTGTCGCCCTGTGTTTTTGAACTGACGGCCGACGCCGGCCCCACATCGGCACGCAGCCCACAATTGTCAGGGTAGAATCGACGCCGATGCGGACCGTGACCGCGCTGGTCGTGTTTTTTTCCAGCATGGTCGCCAGCGGGACGATGGCCCTCGCCGACTCTGCGATTCCCGAACCCGAGCCGGCCCGGCTGACCCCTCCCGAGCTAGGTCGAGTCGCACCGTGGCCCCCCACCCTGCCCCAGGTTCACTGGCAGACCCTGGAGACGCCGCATTTTCGCATTCATATTTACGACGACGAACGCCGGCTGGCCGACAGAACGGCCCCCATCGCCGAGCGGGCGCACCGCCTGGTCACCCGATACCTCAACTGGCTGCCCAGCGGCCGCATCGACATCACGCTGAACGATCAGACGGATTCAGCGGACGGGTTTGCCAGCTCGATCCCCCGCAATTTCGTCTTCGGCTTTGGCGCCGCGCCCGCGTCTTTGGATGAGCTGAACGACTTTGACGACTTTCTCAAAGTCCTCATCACGCACGAATTCACCCACGTGGTTCACCTGGACACCATCATGGGGCCGCCGCGCCTGATTAACTTCTTCGTGGGCAAGCTGTACGCGCCCAACCTGTCGCAGCCGAACTGGTGGGTGGAGGGCCTGGCCGTGCTGATGGAGTCGCGCCAGACGACGGGTGGACGACTCCGCAGCAGTTTTTACGATATGTACCTGCGGGCGCCGTTTCTGGAGAATTCCCTGCTCGATCTGGCGGCGGTGTCGAACGGCCCATTGGTCTTCCCGCAGGGAACAGCGGCGTATCTCTATGGCTCCAGCCTGCTCCGTTTCTTCGAGGACACCTACGGCCCCGAGAAGATCCGCGAGATCTCGCACCGGTATGGCAGTCGACTGATCCCCGGCGCCATGAACCGCGTGGCCCGCGAAGCCGTCGGCGTCGGGTATGAAGACGTGTGGGAGGCGTGGAAAGCCTCCATGCAGCGTCGCTATTCCCTGCAGGAAGAGGAGGCGCGTCGGCGCGGCCTGACCAACATCACCCGCCTGACCTTCGACAACCCCGGTCCGCGCGGCGAGGGGCTGACACCGCGCTATTTCCGCGATGGACGCGGCGTGGTCTATCACCGGGAAAATACCACCAGCGCGCCCGCCTTCGTCCTGCTGGATCCGGCCACTGGACGGCGCAAGGTTCTGGGCGAGGTTCACGGCGCCGGCGCGGCGACGCCCACGCCCGATGGCCAGTCGTTGGTGTTTCACCGGACGAACTACCTGCCGGTCAGCCGCCGGATCTCGGGCAGCTCGCACCTGGCGTGGGACGATCTGTTTCGGTACGACATCGATTCGGGCGACATGGTGGAACTGACCCACGGCCAGCGCGCCCACGAGCCGGACGTTTCACCCAACGGAAAATGGGTGGCCTACACGACGGCCAGCGAGGGCATGCGTCAGCTGGCCATGTGCCCCATCGAGGGCGGTCCGGCCAAGGTGCTGACCGGTGACCAGCCGGGGGTGGCCTATACGCCGGCATGGTCGCCCGACGGGCGGCGCATCGCCTATTCGCGCTGGAAACAGGGCGGATTCCGCGACATCCACATTTTCGATCTGGAATCGGGCACCGACCGCGCCCTGTGGCGAGACCGCGCCATGGAGCTTGATCCGCGCTTCTCGCCCGACGGGCGTTACCTGCTGTTCTCGTCGGACCGCACCGGCATCTACAACATCTTCGCCCTGGACATGCAGACCGAACGCCTTTACCAGGTCACAAACGTGCTGACCGGCGCCTTTCAACCGGCGGTGTCGCCTGACGGCGGGCGCCTGGTGTTCACCGGCTTCACGTCGCAAGGATTCGATCTGTTCACGGCGCCCTATCAGCCGGGGACCTGGCCCGAAGCCCAGCCTTACGCCAACCCCCGCCCCGACGCCGCCGCCACGCTGGCCGGCGAGAGCGACACCCCGGACGCCGTTCCCGCCGACGAGAAAGCCGCGGCTGACGCCACCGTGGAACGGATCGTCCCCTACCACCCCTGGAAGTACATGTACCCGCGCACCGGGGAGATCAGCCTGCCGTCCGATCCGCTGGGTCTGGGCGCCAGCCTGGGCATCAACACCACCGTCGGCGATCCGGTCGGCAATCATGGGATCTCGATCAACACGCTGATTCCCACCGACGGGGACGCCTCGCTGCGCCTGGACTATTCCTACCTGGGCCTGTGGCCGTCGCTGGGGCTGACGGTGACACGCACGTCGCTGATGGCGGGCGGTCTGGTCATCGACCACTTCAACCACGCCTATCGCCAGCACTCGGCCAGCGCCAGCGCCGGGATGGGGCTGCCGATTCTGCGCAAGCCCGATCGCTCGTCCGATCTCTCGTTCGGTTATCAATATTCGGCCTATGCGCCAGCCGATCCGATGCCGGTTGCCGATCCGCGCGCGGGCATCTCGGTGGCGCCCGAGACCGGACCGAACGCGGGCGCGTACATCAGCTGGAGCTTCTCCAACGCGCACAGCTGGGCCTACTCGGTCAGCCCGCAAGAGGGCCGGCGACTGCAGCTGACCCTGAGCGTGTCGTCGCCGTCCCTGGGCAGCAAGTTCACAACGACGGAGCTGAACTGGTTGTGGATCGAGTACCTCACCCCGCCCTGGGCCAAGCTGCAGGCGCTGGCCCTGCTTTACAGCGGCGGCGTCGGCATCGGCGACAAGCGGTCAGGGTTCGCCGTGGGCGGTTTCGCCGAACAGGATCTGGTGCGGTCGCTGTTCCTCAACCGGCACCAGTGCTGCCTGTTTCTGCGCGGCTATAAACCGGGTAGTTTTTCTGGCGACCAGTACCACCTCCTGTCGGCCGAATATCGGTTCCCGCTGCTCTGGTTGGAGCGCGGGTATGGAACGTTCCCGGTTTATCTGCGGCGTGTGAACGGCGCGGTGTACGGCGACGCGGGAAACGCCTTCCTGGGCGGTTTCAATCCGCGGGATCTCAAGTACGGCGTGGGCGGCGAACTGCGCCTGGAATTGCACCTGGCGTATTACCTCTACACGCAGGTCCAGCTGGGTGTGGCCCAGGGTCTGTCGACGGGCGGCTCCACCCAGTATTACTTCGTGACGGCGTTTCCGTTTTAGGGGTGTCGTGCGTTAGTGTCGGCCGGCGTGGATCGGAAACAACGCTTTTACGTCTGGCTGACGGCCATCTTCGTCGCTGCGCTGATCACCGGCGACTTCATCGGCGGCAAGTTCTTCGTGCTGGGCGGGCGAAGTTTCTCTTCAGGCATCATCCCCTTCCCGCTGACCTTCGTGCTGACCGATCTGGTCAACGAATTCTATGGCACACACGGCGCCCGCCGGCTGACCTTCGTGGGCCTGGGGGCGGCGGTGTTCGTCTGGGCGGTCATCACGCTGGCCCTGCACCTGCCCACCAGCGCGGACTCTCCCATCTCCGACGCGGTCTTTCGCGGGGCCTTCGGAACTTCGGCGCGTCTTTACGTCGCCTCGCTGATCGCGTTTCTTGTCGGCCAGATGCTGGACATCAGCGTCTTCTATTTTCTGCGCCGCGTGACCGGACATCGTTTCCTGTGGCTGCGCGCCACCGGCTCGACGGTGCTGTCGCAGATGATCGACAGCCTGGCGGTCAGTTTCGTCTTCCTGGTGGGGACACGGCCGATGAACTTCATCGTCAGCAACGCCGCCAACAACTACGTCGGCAAGCTGGTCATGGCTGTGCTGCTGACGCCGCTGATCTACCTTGGACACGGCGTCTTTCGCCGCTACTTCCACATCCCCGAACGCGACGCCCCGGCGATTCCGGATCCGTCGTGACCTGGTCGAGACGGCGCTAGGCCGCCGGGGGTGGCGGCGGCGCGGGCGATGGAACCGCCGACACGGCCATGGCCCCCAGCTTCGGCATCTCGGTGAGGACCAGCGGCAGCAGCTCGTCCATCCGTTTGACGAAGAGGATCTCGATCTCCTTGCGCGGCTGCTCCGGGATGTCGACGATGTCCTTGCGGTTGCGCTCGGGCAGGATGACCCGCTTGATACCGGCGCGGTGAGCGGCCAGGAACTTCTCCTTGATGCCACCCACCGGCAGCACCAGGCCGCGCAGCGTGATCTCGCCGGTCATGGCCACGTCGTTGCGGATCGGTTTGCCCGTCAGCAGCGACGCCATGGAGACGAACATCGTCACGCCCGCCGAGGGGCCGTCCTTGGGGATGGCGCCGGCCGGGATGTGGACGTGGATATCCGTCTTCTCCAGGAAGTTCTCTTCCAGCCCCAGCCATTTGGCCCGCGCCCGGATGAATGACAGCGCCGCCTGCGCCGATTCCTTCATGACGTCGCCCAGCTGGCCGGTGAGGACCAGCTGGCCCTTGCCGTTCATCTTCGTCGCTTCAATGAAGAGGATGTCGCCGCCCACCGGCGTCCAGGCCAGACCCGTCGCCACGCCCGGCTCGGCGGTGCGCTCGGCAACCTCGGACTGGTACTTCTGCGGGCCCAGGAACTCGGGGATGCGATCGATGGTGACCGTCTCGATCGGCTGAGACTTGCCTTCCGCCACCATGACGGCCACGGCACGGATGACGTTGGCCACCTCGCGCTCGAGGTTACGCACACCGGCCTCGCGCGTATAGCTGTCGATCAGCTCGGCGACGGCCGCCTCATCGAAGAGGACCTTCTCGGTCGACAGGCCGTGCTCGCCCAGCTGCTTGGGGATGAGGAACTGCTTGGAGATGTTCAGTTTCTCTTCGCGGGTATAGCCGGGCAATTCCAGAACCTCCAACCGATCGCGCAGCGCGGGCGGGATGGGGTCCATGATGTTAGCGGTGGCCACGAACATCACCTTGGAGAGATCGAACGGCACCTCCAGGTAATGGTCCGAGAAGGTGTGGTTCTGCTCCGGGTCCAGCACCTCCAGCAGCGCGGCCGTCGG
>JAXDMH010000470.1:0-8433 GCA_034666225.1 Myxococcales bacterium | reverse complement strand
GAGATCGCCATCGCCCGCCTGGGCACCGAAGGGCTGCACAACGCGCTCATTGAATTTTCCGCGCGCGAGGTGCTGGCCGGGAAACACCCGCGCGTCAAGGAAGCCTTTCGGCGCAGCTGGCCACACGCGCTGGGTGTCTCGATGATCGCCAGCCAGCTGTGCGCGCAGTTCGATCGCGAATCGGAGGCGTCCTTCGCGTACCTGGCTGGTTTGCTTGCCGACACGGGCAAGCCAGTCGTGGGCGCGCTGCTTCTGGACATCGAGCAACAGCTGATCCGGGCCGGCAACCGCACGTTGCTCAGCGAAGCCGCCTGGCTGGCCACCATCGAACGCTGCCACCGGCCGGTGGGAGCGGCCCTGGCCCGGCAATGGAAGCTGGCCCACCCGGTCGCCGACGCCATCGAAAGCAGCGAAGCGTACGAACCCGACCGCGGGCGAACCATCGGCAACGTGCTGCGCTTTTCGACCGCCCTGGCAAAACGCCTGGGCCTCACCGTCGGCCCCACCAACGCCGAGCAGGTCGACGCCATCTGCGCCGAAGGCCGCCGCATCTTGAAGATCGACGACGGCACCGAGCGAACTCTCTCGCACGGTCTCAAGGAACGGGCCGTCGCCCTGTCCGCCATCCGCGGTCAGTGAGCGCGCCAAACGCCGCCGGGCTCAGGCAGCGGCCAGAAAATCGGAGTAGCGCAGCGGGCGCATCCGGGACAGCAAGCGCGCCAACGCGCGTGTGACGGCCCGCCGCTGCGACGGTCGATCGACGTCGACGGGATGGACCGCCAGGCGCGTGTCGACCACCGCCCGGCGCGCTTGCCACCCGGCATAGATCGCCGTGGCCCGCGCTTCCAGCTCGCTGAGCGAGCCCCAGCCGATCACCCGGCGCGCCAACCGGCGATCCCGCTGGCCGCTGACGGCGATGCCGTCGAAACGCTCGACGAAATCGAAGCCGACCGCCTCCACCGCCGCGGCCGCCGCCGGCGACAGCAGCCAGGCCGGCGGAACGAAGGCGCGCGTGGCCGCGTCCAGACCGGCCCGCCGCAGGATGGCCGCCCCTTCCTCCAACCGGCGACTGGCCTCGGCCCCGTCGCAGCGAAAGAACTCGCCCTGCCCGCGCGCGAAGACGTGCGCCCGTGCAAAACCGGCCGGCGTCCACGACCGGCCGGTCATCCGATGCGTCAGCCCGTGCATGACCAGGTCGGCCCCCTGGCCAGCCAACGTCGAAAGCCAGCGCGCCGTCTCGGGATGCTCGTCGACGCGCACCTTGGACTCGTGAAAGGGGATCACGAACGCGGTCAGCTGCGACGCGCGCACCCCGGCCTCGGTCAGCATGGCCCAGGCGCGCTGGCAGGCCCCCAGCGTCAGCGGCGAAACATCGTGCAGCGAGATCAGCAGCGCGGGCGCCGTCGGCCCGGCCGGCATCAGAGCTGCTGCGTGAACGTCTTCCATATGCGGCTGAACGGAACTTCGTTCCAGCGGCGGATCATGGCGCGGCGACCATTGATGCCCAGGTGTTCGGCGCGCTGCGGATCGTCCAGGATGGATTTGATGGCCGCCGCCAGAGGCTGGGCGCCGAACTCGTAGCATTCAGCCGAAAGGCCGTGGGTGACGAACTCCGCGATGCAGGCGTCGGCCGGCACCAGCACGGGCACCCCGCTGGACATCGCCTCCATGTTGACCAGCCCCAGCGTATCGACGCGGCTGGCGAACACGAACAGGCGCGCCGACGCGTAAAGCCGCTTCAGCGTGTCGCCGTTTTGCAAGCCGACGAAGCGAACGAATTCTTTCCCCCCACACGCCGTCTCCAGCGCGCGCCGCTCTGGACCGTCGCCGACGATGACCAGAATCGGTGGTTCCTTGCGGCCTTGCAGCCGAGCGACGGCGTCCACCACCATCGGCAGGTTCTTCTCTTCAGAGATGCGCCCGACGCTGAGGACCACCGGCCGCGTTCCCACATCGACGTTCAGCACCTGAAAGATCGCATCGGATCTGTGAGCCGGCGAAAAATGTTCGGGGTCGATGGCCACCGGCATCAACGACAGCTTGTCCGGATTGACGCCCATCTCGATCAGCGCATCCCGCGAGCCCGACGAGAACGCGAACACCCGGTCGGGACGCGAATAGAACCAGGCCAGATACTTGCGCACCGCCTGGGCCAGCATGGCGTTTCCGCCCAGCGGCTGCACCAGGGCTGGAACCTCGGTGTGATAGCTGGCGGTCACGGGCAGGCGCAGCACCTTGGCCACCAGCAGGCCGACCAGGCCCATCGGTCCAGGCGTCGACAGCTCGATGTGAGAGACGCCCTGCTCCCAGACCCAGCGCAGCGTGTCCAGCAGCGACGGAACATAGAACCGAATGCGATTGTAAAGCGGCAGCTGGAAGCTGGTCGACGAGCGCAGCAGGTGAAACCCGCCCTGGTCTTCGATGTGCGCGGGCAGCGGACCGCAATGGGGGATCACCACGTCGCGCCCTTCGCTGCGGGCCTGCTGGACAAAGCGTTTGCACCAGGTCGACACGCCGTCCACCTGCTCCAGCGAATCGCTGAAGACCGCCAGACGTTCTTTGCGCGGCGGCAACGGCCAGGCGTCCCACTGTTCCCAGATCCGGCGCACAGCCTGCTCTTGCTTGCCAAAGTGGTCGGCCGCGAAGAACACCGGTACGGCGCTGACCACGCCGCCGGCCAGATCGCGCACGGCCCCAAAGATCCGGTACAGATCGAAATCGAAGGCGCCCGACACCAATTCGTCGAGAGCCCGGTTCATCACCGTGTCGCTGAGGCGAGCGATGCCGTCGATGATTCGCGCATCTTCCGCTTCGGAGGGAATCGCGGGCACCTCGAGGATGTCGAGGCCCTTGCCCACCGGCAGGCCGGCCCGCTCGGCGCCGGCGAGCAAGCTGGCCATGAACCCTGAGATACCGGCCGCCGTGTCGTCGGTCGACGAGCCGGCCCGGCCGGCCACCACGTCGATCATCTCCACGAACGGATCCCGGTAGTCCTTGCGATCGACCTGCCGCTGCTTGAGGTGGTGGTACGTGGTGTGCTGAACGCACAGGGCCATGGCATCAAGGTGCGCCTGTTGCCCGACCGGGCGCGCCTGGCCGGCCATGCACCGCTCGATGAATTCCGCGGGGGACAGACCTTCGCCGTCCACCTCGGTGTGCACGCTGGCCGAACGACGATTCACGTGGTCGTCGGACCCGGCCGTGTACGCCTTGCGGTGAGGGTGCTGCCCGCGCGGTTCGATACTGTGCTTGCGGGACAGCCGAGCCACCTGTTCCGCATCGAGGCCCTGCAACAGCGCCGGGAGATCCTTTTCGATGCGGGCGTCGGTCAGGCCGTTGACCGCCTCCATGGTCGGAAACAAGAGCAAGGCTTTCTCGAAAAGATCGGCGGTCAGCTTGAAGTTCGGGCTCAAAAGCGGATGGGCCAGCCCGTGCGCGATTCCTTCGCGATTCAGATAGTCGACCAGCTTGTAGATGTCACCGCGCCGTTCCTGGATGGCGCCGTGCTGATCGGGCGTTATGTTCCACGCCAGCACATGCATCACGCAGCCGGCTTCCGGAAATACCGTCGTGATCTCCTCGGACAGAAAGAAGTCCGGGCGATCGATCAGCTTGAGGCCACCATCGATTGTGTCGTGGTCGGTCAGCGTGACCAGTGACATCCCGCGCGCCTTGCACAGGTCGTACTGCTGAAGGGGATCCGCAAAGCTCTCCGGGCAGCCGAAGAACTTCGTGTACCACTCTTCATTCCCGACCGAGGCGGCAGAGTGTAGGTGCAGGTCGCATCGCATGGGTGTCATCGAGGCGTCAGAGGAGTGTCTATACACCGATCACCCCCGATTCAGCTAACTCCTGTGCAACTGACGGGTCAGATTAGGCATCTAACCGCGCAGTCATCGAAACCGATCTGACAAGGGGAGTGGGCGCGGTGGAGAAGTTTCAGCAGCAAGTACCGATGGGATCGAATGTGAGCGTTTCATCGAGTGAGCCATCGATTCTTGATGGTTCCCTCCCGGTCTCGGACCGATTACACCTGCCACCGGCAAACCCGTACGATTCGGCGCCCTTGCCGTTCGATCTGGTCCTGATTGGAGCCGGTGTGAACGTGGCGGTTCGCTCCTTCTTCCGAGCGGTCTGGGGCTGGAGACGCTACCCGGGGAAAGCCCCCGATATTTGCCGGAGCGTGATCGAAGACTGCTGGACCGGCGATTTTTTCGCGGGCTCGGCCGGACACTTCAAGCAATTCTGGACGCGGGATCTGGCCATGTGCACGCCGGCGCTCTGCCGCCTGGGCTTCCGCGACCGCGTCATTCAATCGTGGGCCTTCGGGCTGGACCGATTCGAACGGGCCGGCAAGGTGACGACCACCATCTTCAACAAACGGTTTCCCCGCGACGTCTACGCCTATGCCTGCGATTCGGTCCCGATGACGCTGTTCGCGCTCCGGCACGCCGGCGCCCAGGACCTGATCGTGAAGCATCGCGAGCTGTTGAGTCGCGAGATCGTGCGTTTCGCCAAGACGGTCCTCGACCCCGAGCTGGGGATGGCCCGCACCGACGGCTATTTCTCGGGGCCGCGTGATTGTATGACCGGCCGTTCGACGGTCTTCGCGAACACGATGATCGCGCTTCTGGCCCGGCTGGTGGAGGACGACCCGCTCTTGCCCAACCCGTTTGCAGGCATCGACGTGCGCGGCAACATGCTGCGCCAGCACTGGACCGGCCAGTATTTTCGCGACTCCTTGTGCCGCGAAGAGCCCTCGGGCGACGGAAACATCTGGCCGTTCTTTTTCGAGGTGTTCGACGACAAGACCCTGCAGCGTCGATCGTTTGAGACCCTGGAGTCGCGCGGCTTCACGACGCCGATCCCGCTCCGCTATTTTCAGCACCGGCTGCCGGACAGCGAGCTGCCCATCCCCAAGATGTTCACGCCCAACTATCAGGGCGATCCCAGCTGGACGCAGCTGGGTCCGGTGTACCTGGGCCTGCTGGCCGGGATCGACCGCCCCAAGATGATCGAACACCGGGACCGCGTCGCTTCATTCATCGAGCGCGACGGGAACTACCTGGAGCTCTACACGCCCGACGGACGTCCTTACAAAGGCCGGGCCATGATGTATCACGCCGACGAAGGGATGGTCTGGGCGGCGATGTTTCTCGACCTTTACGACCGCTGACAGCTGCGGGTCGGGTTAGGGGTAGGACCGGCCTGGCCGCGACGGGCGGGCGCCATTAGATTGTCAGGCATGCTGATCGCCAGCACCAACCCGGCCACGGGCGAGACCCTGCGCGTCTTCGAAGCCTTCGACGACGCCGAGATCGAGCGTCGTCTGGCTCTCGCCGCACGGGCGGCGGAAGACTGGCGCCGGCGGCCTCTGGAAGAACGGTGCCGGATGTTGCGCCGGGCGGCGGAGATCCTGGAAGAAGAAAAGACTGCGCTGGGTCGCCTGATGACCGTCGAGATGGGGAAACCCCTGGCCGCCGCCGAGCAGGAGGCCCTCAAATGCGCGGCCGGCTGCCGCTACTACGCGTCGCAAGCGGATCGCATCCTGGCCCCCCAGATCGTGCGAGAAGGCGGCGGCGTCATCGAACGCATCGAGTACCAACCGCTGGGTGTGGTGCTGGCGGTGATGCCGTGGAATTTCCCTTTCTGGCAAGTGGTCCGGTTCGCGGCGCCGGCGCTGGCAGCGGGCAACGGCGCGCTGCTGAAACACGCGTCCAACGTTCCCCAGTGCGCGCTGGCCCTGGAAGATCTGTTCTTGCGCGCCGGCGCACCGGCCGGTGTCTTCCAGACGCTGCTGATCGGTTCGCGCGGCGTCGACCGGATCATCGCCGACGACCGCGTCGCGGCGGTGACCTTGACCGGCAGCGAGGAGGCGGGGCGGGCTGTCGCGGCCACCGCCGGCAAGAATATCAAGAGGACCGTCCTGGAACTGGGCGGCAGCGATCCCTTCATCGTCATGCCCAGCGCCGATCTCGACGCCGCCGTCGACACCGCGGTCAAAGCCCGCACCGTGAATAACGGTCAGTCGTGCATCGCCGCCAAGCGATTCATTGTTGCCGAGGCTGTCTATGATCGCTTCGTGCCGCGCTTCGTGGCCGCCATGGAGGCGTTGCGGGTCGGCGATCCGCTGCTGCCCGAGACGCAGATCGGTCCGCTGGCCAGCCCCGCCGGCGTCACAGCGCTGGAAGATCAGATCGCCCGCACCGTGCAGGCCGGCGCGCGGATCTTGACCGGCGGGCGGCGCATCGGTTCGCGAGGCAACTACTTTGCGCCGACGGTCCTGGCCGACGTCCCGCCCGATTCGCCCGCCGCGCAGGAAGAGCTTTTCGGGCCGGTGGCGGCGCTGTTCCGGGTGTCATCGCTGGACAGCGCCATTGCCGTGGCCAACAACACCACCTTCGGATTGGGAGCGGCGGCCTTCACCCGCGATCGGACGGAGGCCGAGCGATTCGCGCGCGACCTGGCCGCCGGCAGCGTGTTCATCAACGGCATGGTGGCCTCCGATCCCCAGTTTCCGTTCGGAGGGATAAAACGGTCCGGCTACGGGCGCGAGCTGGCCGACGTCGGCCTGCGCGAATTCGTCAACGTCAAGACCGTCCGCATGTCCGGTCTCTGATGGCGATGCCCTAGTGCGTGGCCCTAGTCGCTTTCGATCTTCTCCAGGCGGCGCAGCTCGGGAACGCGCCAGCTGATCAGTGCCACCACGGCGACGGTGATGGCGCCACCCACGACCACCGAGGGCACCGTGCCCAGGAGGCGCGCCGCCACGCCGGATTCAAAGGCGCCGATCTCGTTGGACGACCCGATGAAGATCTGATTGACCGACGAGATCCGGCCCAGCATGTGCGTCGGCACCAGGACCTGCATCATGGTGCTGCGCACGAAGATGCTCAGCATGTCGGCGGCGCCGCTGACGGCCAGAACGAACAGGGACAGCCAGAACGATCGCGACAGCGCGAAGGCGATCATGCACACGCCGAAGATGGCCACCGCTTTCAGGAAGGTCGGCCCCGCCCTTCGGGGGGGCGGGCGCAACGCCAGCAGGATCGACATCAAGACCGCGCCCACGGCCGGCGCCGCGCGGAGCATCCCCAACCCCTGCGGCCCGACGTGCAAGACCTCGTCGGCGAACACCGGCAAGATGGCGACCGCGCCTCCGAACAGCACCGCCAGCAGGTCCAGCGTCATCGCTCCCAGGAACAGCCGGCGCTGAAACAAGAAAGCCAACCCTTCGCGCAGGCTGGTGAGCAACGATGCCGACGTCGTGGCCATCGCCCGGGGCGGGACCTGGACGCGGAGAACGGCGAAGAAGGCCGCCATCATCAAGGCCGCGGCGATCAGGTAGGCGCCGCGCGCGCCCACCCATGCGAAAAGCAAACCGCCCACGGCCGGCCCCGTCACCGCCGAGACCTGCCAGCTGCCCCCGCGCCAGGCCACCGCGGAGGTCAGAAGATCGCGCGGCACCACCTCGGAGCTGAGGGCGTTGCGCGCCGGCAGAAGAAAACTGCGGGCGGCGCCACACAGAACGATCACGCCGTAGATGCCCCAGCGCAGGACGGCGTGATCGGCGGCCTGGGCCATGACGCTGCCGCTGAGCACCGCCAGCAAGGCCGCGCACGCCCCCAGCATCGCCAGCGATGCCAGCGCCACCCGACGCCGATCGACGACGTCGGCGACGTGGCCGGCGAAAAGCGCCAGGCCGATGAAGGGCGCCGCTTCGGCCAGGCCGACCATCCCCAGCGACAGCGGATCGTGCGTGATGGCGTACATCTGCCAGGCCACGACGACGCCCTGAATTTGAGCGCCCATCGCCATGGTCATCACGCTGATGATGAACCAACGAAAACTTTTCACGCGCAGCGGAGCGAACGGATCGTGGCGGGTCGGTTTCGGCGACGCTACTTGCGACATCACGGCATAGAGTACGGTATGAATGCTCCCCTCCACCAAAACCGACGAGGCAAAGCGTGACCCTGGGAAAGAACTTTCGCCTTCCGCTCGATACCAAACCGACCTCCTATCGCGCTGTCCTGCGCATTGACCTTGCCGAGGGACGATTTGACGGGACGCTGGAGATCGACCTCACCCTGCAACAGCCGCGCACCGCCATTCACCTGCACGCGGTCGATCTGACGCTGACCGATGCCACCGCGATCGTCGCCGGGCGAACGATCGCCGCCGCCGATCGCCGCGTCGACGCCGAGAGCGAGACCGTCACCCTGGACTTTGGCCAGTCGCTGCCGGCGGGACCGACGCTGCTCAAGCTGCAGTGGAATGGAAAATTCAGTCCCGGGTTGCGGGGCCTGTACCGCGCAGGCGGCCTGGCAGTCACCCAGTTCGAGGCGGCCGACGCCCGCCGCGTGTTCCCCTGCTTTGACGAGCCGGCGTTCAAGGCCCGCTGGGAGATCACCCTCGACGACGTCCCGACCG
>JAXDMH010000469.1:0-2931 GCA_034666225.1 Myxococcales bacterium | reverse complement strand
GGATTGTTGTAGTTGGCGCTCCCGACCATCGCCAGGATCTCGCCATCGTTCGGATTCATCACGAGCATCGCGCCAGTGTTCACGCCGCGCGGCGCGTACGTTTTCACTCCCGCCTTCACCCACTTGGTCGCCATCACCTGCGTGTTGAGGTCAAGCGTGGTCGTGATTCGAAGGCCGCCCTCGTACATCGCCTGGTCGCCGTACTTCTGCGAGATGTACCGCTCGACATAGTCGATGAAATGCGCGGTCAGCGGGTTGTGCGCTGCGGGCAACCGGTTGTGTGGGGCGATCATCTTGTCGACCAGGTCGCTGTTGTAGAGGTCGATCGAGGTCGACATGCTGAGGTCGCCCACCGACACCATCCCGTCGAGCACCTCGCGCCACCGCTGCTTGGCCAGGTCGACCTGGTCGGGCGTACCGAACTCGTCGTAGTCGGCGGGCGCCTGGGGCAGCCCGGCGAGAAAGCTGGCCTGCGCCCAGCTCAGGTCGCTGGCATGGACCTGGAAGTAAGTCTCCGCCGCCGCCTCGGCTCCATAGGCGCCGTTGCCGTAGTTGATCGTGTTGAGGTAGAGCTCGAGGATCTGCGCCTTCGTGTACCGGCGCTCCATCTCCTCCGCCAGCACCAGCTCCCGGAACTTGCGGCTGATCGTCTTGTTCTGCGCCTCAGCGGTGTCCAGGACATTGTTCTTCACCACCTGCTGCGTGATGGTGGAGCCGCCGAGCGTCGCTGAGCCATGCGTCAGGTCGTACCCGACGGCGATCGCCAGCCTGCGGTAGTCCACGCCGGAGTTGGCGTAGAACGTGCGGTCCTCGGTGTCGATCGTCGCCCGCTGCAGCTTGTCGCTGATCTTGCTCAGCGGCACGACTGTCCGGTTCTGGTGGTAAAGCGCCTCGATCAGGGTGCCGTGGCGGTCGAAGATTCGGCTGGTCTGAGTGAGCTTGCCGGCCTGCAGCGCGTCGATGGACGGCAGGTCGCCCGCGAAATAATCGATGACCCCGATCGTCCCGCCCGTCCCCAGCAGCCCGAAAGCCGCGACGCCCACGAACACCGCGAGCACGAGCCGGGCCACCCAAGGGTTGGAGGCGCGGGGCCGGGGACGGCGAACAGGCCCGCGGGCACGAGGTTGTCCCTTGGCGGGCGTGGATGCTGCCAAGCGACGGGCGGAGCGGCGGCTGCGACTAGTCGCCACGGTCAGGCGGGACCTCCAGGACGTGTTCTAGGACGTGAGCTGCGACGTCTGGGGGCAGTCTACCGAAGGCCCAGCGCTTCTGCTCCCTGATAGGCAAGGCCCAGGATCGGGTTGGCGAGCACCCCATAGGCGACCATCACGATGCAAACGGCGATCGCGCCCGCCGACGAAACCAGTGTCCAGGCGGGAAGCGCGAAGCCCACCGCCCGGCGTCCTTCCTCTGGGGGGCTCTGCAGATAGAGGACGCGAAGGGTGCCCAGGGCCGCGACCAGGCTCAGCACCGACCCGAGCAGGCCGAGGGCCAGGACCCCAAAGTGGCCACCCTGGGCCAGCGCCGCGGCGACAGCGAACTCCCCGAAGAAGCCGGCCAGCGGCGGGGCCCCGGCCAGGGACAGGAGCACCATGGCAATCCCCAGCGCCCGGGCAGGCCGCACGGCGCCCATCCCGGCCAGCGCCGCCTCCCCGCCCTCTGCCCCACCGAGCACCGCGGGCCCGCAGGCCGCGGCCAGCATGAAGGCGCCGACGAGGAACAGAGAACCGCCAAGGCCGCTGCGATAGTGGGTGGCCAGGCCTGCCGCAACCCACCCGGCCTGTCCAACGGCGAGGTATGCGAGCCTCGCGCGAGGGGCCCTGACTCCCAGCGCAGCCACCCCACCCCCCACCATGGCCACAGCCGCGACGACCTCGAGGTAAAGGGAGACCGTTTCGGGCGTCGGGCTCAGCAGCGCGGCGACCTTGATCGCGGCGATGAGCGCCGCCCCTGCGACCAAACCGAGCAGGACGCCGGCGCCGATCGGGCTGGCGCCCAGGCTCGCCGGAACGCCGGCGAGATGGAAAGGGGCAATGCCCGCGCGCACCGCCAAACCGCCGAACAGTAGGAGGACGGGGATCGCCAGTGGCAGAGTGGGCGCCACGTTGGCGATGACCTTGCGGGCGGTCAGCAGGTCGGCGGTGCCCGCGGTCGCATAGACGAAAGCGAAGCCCACGACGAACAGCGCTGTCGCAATGCCTCCGACGATCAGCAGGCGCAGGCCGAGATCGGGCCGTCTCATACCAACCAGCACCACCCCGGCGGCCCCGGCCACCTCGAGTCCCGCCCACAGCCCGACAAAATCTCCCGCCGACGCGACGACCATCACGCCGAATGCGGCGAGCAGCGTCATCGAGAGCCCGACAGTGGTCGAATCCTCGGCGCTCCAGTCCGCCACCGCGATGGCAGCCGCGACCGCCAGCAGCACCGCCGCCTTGGCGAACAGGGCGAAACGGTCCTGGATGAAACCGCCGCCGAAGAGGCTGGAAATTGTCCCGCCCACCCACAGCTCGACGACGAATGCGACGACCACCACCGCCGCGACGATGGCCGGCAGGGAGCTGCGCCACGACCTGGGCACGACACCCAGGTGACCGCCCACCAATAGAAGGAAGGCGGTGCCCGCCACCAGCGCCTCCGGAACGAGCAGGAGTGACCTCATCACTTGGCGTACGGAGACGCCATCTCCGAGATGCCTGCCGCCATCGAGTTCACAAGGCCGGGGTCGAATATCGGAGTGTCGGTGCCCGGCAGCTTTGGCCCGCCGGGAAACATCCCCACCCACAGCAGGGCTCCGGCGAGGATGCCGAGGAACCACTTCTCGCCAATCGACGCATCCGAGACACCTGGAGCATCCGGGTTCGGCGTGGCAAATTGGACGCTTTGATATATCTCGGGTAGCGCTGCGGCGACGATAGCGTGCCCGGAGGC
>JAXDMH010000468.1:0-5488 GCA_034666225.1 Myxococcales bacterium | reverse complement strand
CGCCGACGCCCAGATCGACAATCACCGGCGGGCTGGCCGTCTCACTTGCGGTGATTGACGGCAAGGCGCTGCCGGCACCCAACTGACCGAAACGGTTGTCCCCCCAGCAGCTCACGCGTCCGTCGGTGGACAGCAGGCAGGTGTGCGCCTGACCGGCGCTGACGGCGCCGGCGCCAAAGCTGGACAGCGCTGGGCTGATGCTGCCTTCGGGGGTGGCCAGCGGCCCGCCGAGCTGACCGTAAAAGTTGTCACCCCAGCAGGTGATCGTCCCGCCGTCCGAAAGGGCGCAGCTGTGCGAGCCCCCGGCGGCGATGGCCCACACCTGCGCCGGGAGAGCAGGGCCGACGTAGGGGAGAAGGTCTCCCATCTGATTCTTCGCCACCCCATGAGGCGCCCGGTCGGGCAGTCCCAGCTGGAAGCGCTGATTGGCGCCCCAGCATTTGGCCCTGGCGTTGACGATCGCGCAGGTGTGGTCCTGGCCAGCGGCGACCGCGCTGGCGCCGCCCGATGCCACGCAGGTTCCGTTCTGGCAGGTGGCCTGGCCCTGACAGCGGAGCTCCAGCCCCCACGTTCCTGTTGGACTGCAACGCTGGACCGCGCCGGTGCCACTGCAGCGGGCGCTGCCCGGCAGACACAGCAGGCAGCCTCCCGCAAAGCAGGCAGGCGTTGGCTCTGCACAGATGGCCAGGGGCTGCCATTGTCCGACGCCGTCGCATTCTTCCGCGTGTTCTTGCCGGCACCGGCGCGAGTTTGGAACACACAGCGGGGTGACCGGTGGCGGCGTCGCGCCGGCGTCGCAAACCGGACCGCGCGTGCACGATCCGTTCGAGCAGCTCATCCCCCGGGCGCACGCATCGCCCGGTCCGCAGGCGCTGACACAATCTTCCAGCTGCGGGCTATAGCAGCCAAGGCCGCCCCCGAGGACCATCACGAAAAGGTGGGCGATCGTCGGGGGGCGCATGCTCACCGGACGTGGGCGATGTCGAAGCAGGTGTCGTTGTTGGCGTTCTCGATGATGCTGTCAAAGCCGTTGGTGGGCTCGGGGTCGTATTTGTTCTTGTTGGACGTGTCTTCGTCGTCGCTGTAGTGCCACATCTTGCTGATGACCCAGGGTGGCTGCGGTCCGTCGAAATCGTGAAAGACGGCGTAAGGAAAACCGAGGGCGGGGAATTCGGTCATCGCCTGGTTCGGATCGTCGGCGCTGGTGAAGTAACAAAACGCCAAGGTGGCGGTGGAGGCCCTGCCGGTGCCGATGCGATTGCTGTCGCCCAGACGGCCGGCCCATCGGTTGATGCTGTTGTCGGTGGCATCTTCCGTGTCGATGGTCTTTGTCATCTCCACTGATCCGTTCGGGCACTGCTTTCCCAGCTTCAAGAGTGCATAGGCGTTCTCGGTTCTTTTCAGATCGGTGGTCATCGCTTTGAACGCCCGACCGTCCACCCGGCACAGGTGCAGGACCGTGTCGCGACTGTCGTAATTGCAGGTGTTGGTGTTCTTGATGCTGGCCGGCAGGACCCAGGGCCCTTGTCCCCACTGCGCCGTATCGTGCGAGCAAAATGGGTGCGTCACGTCATCTTCATTGTCGAGGATGATGGTGACGCCGTCCCGCCCGGCCTCTGTCGGACAGTCGGTCGTTCCGTCGGTGGCAGAGTAGGGCAGGACGCCGACCGCCGTGTCGTCGGGGCCGCAGTCCAGGCTGGGCTGGCTGCGGGTCAAGGTCAGGGCCGATGTCTCCAGGTCCTGGCAATCGACGTGTGTTCCCAGCACCGGAAGGTTGAACTTGCCCCCGATTTCGAGCTTCCCGACGTCGGCGCCGTTGGGCCCGCGGGCCAGCGAGATCGAAAATCGGGTGATGGTCGACGTGGCCTGCTCGCCGTCCAGAACCTGTTCGCAATATTGGGAACCTGAGCTGACCGCCTGGAACCCGGCCACTACTTGCAATTTGAGCCGGCAATAGCAGCTTGCCTCCAGCTCGAGATCAGAGTCCGTGCCGGCCTTGATGGTGATGGCCCTTCCCGCCAGCGGCACGGGAATGGAGCCCAGGGTGCACTTGGCGGAGGCCGTTCCCGCGTATCGCCACGTTCCGATGAACGGCGTGGGATCCAGCTTTTGATTGCTGCAACCCCAAAGGGTGACGGCGACTGCGACGACGACGGCGACGGCCAGTCCCAACGAAAGAACGGTCCCCTTCTTCATCGCCGATAACCCAGAAACGCGGCAACGCCGGCCATGACCAGGCCCGCCACCCCCAGCCCCCACGCCCGCCGCTGGTCGGTCATGCCTTGTTCCTCGCTGATCATGGCCGCGCCATTCCAGCTCTGCCCATCGTGAAAGACCTGCGTGACGTCGTTCGAGGCTTGATGCGATTGCCAGGCGAAGTATCCGCCGGCGGCCAGCAGGCCACCCGCGGCCAGCCCGGCGCCGATGGCGGCCAGCGTTCGCGGTCGCAGGCGCGGCGGCGCGGCTGGCCCCGGTGGTGCGACGGGCGCCAGGCGAGCGGTGATCCCATCGCCGCCTTCCGGCGCCGGCATTCGCGGCATCGGCGGGGGCGCAGGCGCGGGCGGGGAAGGGGAAGGAGACGACGGGAGCGCCCTTTGCGCCAGCACGCAGGCCTGCATCTCGCTGATCCGTTCTTCGGTCAGCGCCCGCAGCTTGCCGGCGGGATTGGTCTCCAGATAGCGCCGGTAGCTTTCCAGCGCCAACGGGCAGTTCTTCTGCATCCGGTAGGCCTGCGCCAGGTTGTAAAGCAGCGCCGGCGCCGGCGTCCGCTGATACGCCGCCTTGAAGGCGTCGATGGCCTCCGCGAAGTGTCCAGCGTTGAACTCACGCAGGCCCTCCACCGTCCAGCGGCGCGCCTCCGGATCCACCTCGTCCGCGGCCCCGGATCGCGGTGGCGGCGCCGCGGCTGGCGGTTCCGCGCGCGCCGCTGGCATTCCCAGCACGCCAATGACCAGCCAGATGGCCAGTCTCAATCGCCGATGGCCCGGCACAGACATGGGCGAGGTCCCGACTGCCCCCGCTCTGATCATGGCAAAAACCCATGTAACACACGTCGAAACGGAACAAATAGCGAAATCGCTTAACAGCGATCGGCGCGACGACCGATGGCAGGTGCCGTCCTTGCGCTTGCGCCACGAAGACCTGGCAAACTTGCAACAATTGCGGCGCGCGCGTCTGATGGTCTCGGGCTCGAGAGTCCGAACGCGCATTGAAGCTGATTCGCCATGCAAGAGTGACCGTGCTTTCGCGCCCGGCGCGCTGTGCGCTGGTGGCTGCCGTCAGCGCATTGATGCTGGGCTGCGGGTCGCGGCCCGCCAGACCCGCGGGCGTCGTTGCGGTCGAAACGGGCATTGCGGGGTCGATCCACGTCGCGCTGGGCCTGCCGGTCGACGCCGATCCGTCGGACGATGTGCTGCTGGACCACGGGGAATTTGTTGTTTCGTACAACCCTTCCCGCCTCGAGCCGAATTGGGTCGCCTGGCGACTGGTCGCCGAAGATCTCGGGACGGCCCATCGCTCGAACGACTTTCACAAGGACGAGCGGCTTCCCTTGGATCGATTGCGCGTCGATCCCATGGACTACCGAGGCAGCGGCTATGACCGGGGGCATCTGTGTCCCTCTGGAGATCGAACCAGCAGCGTCGCCGCCAACCGGACCACCTTCGTGATGACCAACATCCAACCGCAGACGCACGCCCTGAACGCCGGCCCCTGGGAGCGATTGGAGACTTACGAGCGCGCGCTGGTCGGCCAGGGCCGACAGGTATTCATCGTGGCCGGTGGCCTCTTCACCGCCATTGTCGCGCCGCAAAAAATCGGTCCTGGCATCGCGGTGCCCGCTGCCAATTTCAAGGTGCTGGTGGTGCTGGAAGCCGGCCAGGGTCCCGCCGATGTCACGGCCTGGACGACCGTGTATGCGGTCATCATGCCGAACACCGTCGCCACCGCCGGAACAAAGTGGCCGCAGTACCTGGTCTCGGTCGACGAGGTGGAACGCCAGAGTGGCTACAATTTTCTGTCGCGCGTCCCCGAGCCGGCGCAACACCTTGTCGAGTCGCGGCTGGCCGCGGCGCCCTGATTCCGCCGCTACGCCGCCTCCAGCTCCGCCAGCGGCCGGATGTCGACCTCCAGCGTCCCGCCCAGAATCGCCGTGTATCGCCGGCACAGAGCGATCGCCTCGTCCATCCCCGTCAGCTCCAGCACCGCGAAACCGCCGATCAGCTCCTTCGATTCAGAGAACGGCCCGTCGATCATGCGCAGGTCGTTGTTGGTGAACAGCAGGCGTTTGGCCTTGGCGCTTGGTTGCAACTGGATGGCGCCGACCAGCACGCCGGCCTTGGTCATCTCGGTCCGCAGCCGGGTCAGCTCGGCCTTCTGCTGGGGGCTGCGCGCGCTGGACTCGGAAGCCTGGTCGGCCTTCTCGATCATCAGGACCTGCAGCGGCGGGTTCTCGGGCGCGGGCATGAGGCCGATGTCCCACGGCTCGTTCACCTTGCCCAGCTCCAGCTCGCCGGTGCCCAGGATCTTGCCATAGCGCTCGGCCCAGCCGATCGCCTCGTCGCGCGTCCTGACCTTCAGCCGCAGCATCGCCGTGGGCAGCTCCTGCTCGCCGCGATACGGACCGTGTTTGACCGTGCACTTGCCGTCTTGGAAGGTGAGGCGGGTGCGTGTCTTGCTGCCATTCAGGCCGGCGCCGTCGATGAGGCGGCCGGACTGCGCGTACTCGCCGATGAACTCGCCCATCTTGTGGACGACGTCCATCGGGGGCGGCTGGCCCGCCTCGGTGCGTGGGTCGTTCTTGTGCATGATCATGAAGCGCATGGTCGTCTCCTGTTGTTCGAAGTGTTCTGGGCCGGCCCGGTGCCGGCTTCTGCTGTTGCGACGAGCGGCCCGCGCGATGATCGACACCACCGTCGATCTTTTTTCAAGTATCGAAAATAACGCTGAAAAAGATGACCGCCCGGCGGCCTGATCCGATTCTTTCCTGAGCGCGCGGTGACCCATCCGCGGAGGTCGAGGGCATTTCTAGGGTGGTGATCCTGCGCCCGGTCGTCCTTTCGCGACGGGCTGCAACTCCGAACCTCTGGTGTGATCCCATGCCCACGCAACAAAGCTCGCCGTTCCGGATCGTTGGTGTTCTTGCTTGTTTCCTTGCCGGGCCTGTTGGGGGCATAGCTTGCGGTAACCCCGGCCCAAAGTCCTCCGGCAACGGCGGCGACAGTGGGGGCAGCGGCGGCAGCGGCAGCAGCGGCAGCGGCGGGTCCGCCGGCACCGGCAGCGGCACAGGAGGCGCTGCCGGTGGCGAACCAGGGTCGGGTGGCTCGTCCGATTCCGGCGCCGACACGCCATCGCTGTCCGACGCGCCGGTGCTTCCGCCTGGCGATGGCGCCGTTGCCGGCTGGCCGCAAGCCAGCGGTCCCAACGGCACCTGGCGAGCGGACGTGGCGAACGCGCCCACGTCGTGGAGCGTGGCCGCCAACAAGAACAT
>JAXDMH010000467.1:0-6017 GCA_034666225.1 Myxococcales bacterium | reverse complement strand
AGCAGGACAAAAAAACCGAGAAGTAGGCGCGGGCCAGGACCGGCTAGGGCCAGAGCCGTCGCAGCGCGCCCAGGTCCAGGTGCGCGGCCCAGTGCTTGGCGGCGCGGGCCATGATCTTCGCCTTGTCGCGCTTGCTGATCTCCGGCCGCTGCGTGAACACGTCGTGGTCGGCGGCTTCGATCTTGTCCAGGATGGCCGTGCCGATCAGCCAGATCAGGGTCAGCTCCATGCGCAGGTCGCGATCCAGCATGTCCAGCAACGGTCGTCCCCGCTCGTACAGGGCGCGCGTGCGGGCGACTTCAAAACGCAGCAGATCGCGCATGGCCTTGCTGGGCTTCAGCGAACGCACATCCGCTTCCGTCAGCCCAAAGAAGTGCAGATCCTCGGCCGGAATGTAGATGTGGCCGCGCGCGGCGTCGGCAGCCACGTCCTGCCAGAAGTTGGTCAGCTGCAGCGCCGTCGAGATCTCGTCGGCGAATCGAAACAGCTCTGGCTGGCGGTAGCCGAACAGCGACAGCAGCAAGCGCCCGACGGGATCCGCCGATTTCGCGGTGTACCCGCGCAAGGCCTGGAACGTGGAATAACGGCGCACGTCGATGTCCATGCGGAAGGCCGTCAACATGTCGGCCAGGGGCGGCAGCGGCAGCTCGCGCTTTTCGATGGTGTCGGCCAGCGCCACGAACACCGGGTGGTCGGCCTCGCCGTGAAAGCAGCGGTCAAGCTCACCTTGCCAGCGATCCAGCGCCTCCAGCCGCCGTCCTTCGTATTGCGGCTCGTCGGCGAAATCGTCGGCGCTGCGGGCGAAGGCGTAAAGCGCGATCAGATGCGGGCGCATCTCGGCGGGGACCAGGCGCGACGCCACCGGGAACCGTTCGGTGTGGGCGCGCGCGAAATCCTCGCAGTACTTGTAGGACCGCTCGACGGTCCACGGTCCGGGCGGCGTCTCCAACCAGGGGATGGGCGGGCGCGCGCTGGGGCCGCGCCCATTGGCGGCGCCGACGCCTGTGCTGGTGCCGGATGTTGCTGCGTCCGCCCCCGCACCGGCCGGCGGTAATTCGCTGCTCCGCTCGCCCCCCTCACGCCCCCCGCGCAGGATCTGCCGAATCATGGCGTCGACCCTACCACCGGCAGGGCCGCGGTGGGCGCCAGAGGATCTTCACGCCGCGCCGAGGCCGTGGCCCGGCGGTGCAACGCCATGTGACCGCGCTGGATACCGTCGCTGGCCAGGGCGCGCAGCGCCGCCAGGTTGGACGCCATGCCCACGCAACCGATGATCATCCCCAGGGTGCTGGCTGACGTGACGCCCAGAACCTTCAGGCCCAGGCGCGCCCCAGCGTGCACTTGCAGCGTGCCGCCCACCGTGCCGACGGCCATGGGCATCTCCAGGTGGCCGACCAGATCATTGCCGTCGGTGTCCCAGGTGGCCAGCGGGCGGTAACGGCCGCCGCTGGCGGCGAAGGCATGCGCGCCGGCCTCGACGCCCCGCCAGTCGTTGCCGGTGGCGATGACCACCGCGTCGACGCCGTTCATGATCCCCTTGTTGTGCGTCGCTGCCCGGTAGGGATCGTCCTCGGCAAAACGCGAGGCGGCCACGATGCCGTCGCGCACCGACGCGCCGTCCAGCCCCGCGGTGGCCAGCGCCGCCACCGGCACGCGCGCCTTGACCCGCACGCAGCGCCGATCGCACAGGTTGGTGAGGATGCGCAGACCCGAACGCCCGCCGGCCAGCGCCGCCAGCCGATCGGCCACCGTCTCGGCGACGGTGTTCACCATGTTGGCGCCCATGGCGTTGCGGCAGTCGATGTGGATATGCACGATGACCCGTCCCGGACGCGACCGTACCTCCAGGGTGCGGGCACCGCCGCCGCGCGCGACCAGCCGGGGCAACGCGCTGTGGGCCAGTTGCAACAGCTCGGCGGTGGCGTGGGCGATGCGTTCGCAGGCGCGCTGCGGATCGCTGATGCCGACGATCTCCACCTGGGCGGTCATGATCGGCTCGTCGGCCTCGGCGATGAAGCCGCCCCCTTGCCGCACCATGCGCGCGGCGTTCGACGCGGCGGCGATCACCGATGGTTCCTCGACGGCCATGGGCACCAGATAGTCGTGGCCGTTGACCATGAAATTCAGACCCAGCCCCAGCGGCAACGCATAAACACCGACCACGTTCTCGACGACAGCGTCGGCGCCGCGCGTGTCGATCCCGCCGTGCTCCAGCGTGGCCCAGTCGGCATCAGTGAGGTCGCTGTTGATGCGCAAGGCCTGCCGGCGCTCTTCCACCGTCAGGCGGTAAAAGCCGGGGATGCGCGAGCCGTTTTTCGTTGTCTTGACCACGTCGGACATGAAGCTCCTCTGTCTTTACCGGTAAGAAACGATCTTTAACGTCAACGTCGCAGGGCGCCTTCCGAATCAATGTGGAGATCCAGAACCTGGACACCGGCCGCAGGCGCGCGCGTGGTGAACGCCGCAGCGCCGGCGCGATCGGGGAAGAAGGCCACGCCCACGTCGCCGCCGCCGGCGCCCGACGGTTTGGCCGCCCCGCCCAGTTCCTCGGCCAGCTTCTCTGCGTGCTGCAAGGCTGGCGTCACGATGGTGACGTTGGCAGCGCGTCCCAGCGCCGCCATCACCTGCCCCGCCGCGCGCGCCGCCATGATGAGGCGGCGGCTGTCTCCCTGCGCCATCGATTCGATGAACAAATCAGCGGCGCGGCGCAGCTCGGCGATCAGCCAGCGGTGCTGTTCGGGCGCGCGCTCGGCCAGCTCGGCGACGGCGCGCACGCGATCCACGGTCGAACTGGGCTCGCCGGCGGTGAACACCACCATCTCGACGCCTGTCAGCGGCGCCAGCTTGCGAATCACCGGGACGCCGCCGGCCGGACGCATGAACGACAGGATTCCGCCGTGCGCAGAAGCAGCCACGTCAGCGCCCGAGCCGACGCCCCCCTGCGCCGCCCGGTGTGCGGTGTCCGCCAGCGAGAACAACAGATCGGTGTTGCCGGCCATCGGCACGCCGGCGAACTCCAGCATCGCCCCCACCGCGGCGACGGCCGTGGCGGCGCTGGAGCCGAGACCCAATTTCTTGCCGTCGCCCGACAGCGCGCTGGAATCGACCAGGATCGATCCCGGCGGCAGCGCGGCGCCCCGATCGCCCAGCGCCAGGGTGGTGACGCGCATGACCTCGGTGATCAGTCGGGATTCGTCGTCGGATTCGTCGAGGAACTGCCCGACGGCGTGACGATTGATGGCCGCCACCACCGCCACGCCCCCCTCCAGGACGGCGTACTCCCCGATCAGGAACAGCTTGCCGGGGGCCTGCACCACCGGATGACCGCGCAATGTCGTTCGACTCATCGCTGGGTCACCCTTCCTCGACGACGCGCGCGCCCAGGCCGGGCGACGCGACCAGCGTGCGCTGCACGCCCGGCACCGCCGCCAGCGCCACGGCCACCGCCGGTGCCTGCGCCGCCTCGCACAGCACCTTGACGTGCGGCCCGGCGTCGATGGTGAAGTAGGCAGCCAGGCCGCCTGCGCGCAGGGCCACGACCGCGTGCATGGCGGCCAGCGTGGCGGGGTTCCAGTAGATGATCGCCGGGTCAGCGGCCATGGCCGTGGCGTGCATACGCAGGGCGCTGCGCTCGGCGACGATGCCCAGTCGTTCCAGATCGCGGTTGGAAATAGCGGCGCGCGCCTCGACCAGGTCGGCGTCGCTTCCCGCCACCCACGCCGCGTAAAACGGCGACGTGCGTGCGGTGCGATCCATCGCCGCCGTCGACCCCAGCGCCTTGGCCCCGCTGGCCGTCACGGCGATGACCAGGCGGACGTCCCACGGGGAGCTCTCCTCCAGCGGCCGGGCAAAACCGTCGCTGCCGTCGGGACGCTCGCCACGCGCCATCTCGACGAAGCCGCCGAAGATCGATCGGGCCGCCGATCCCGATCCGATGCGGGCCAGCGCCGACAAGGCCGGCGGCGCCAGCGACAACCCGGCCGCGCGCGACGCTGCCAGGGCCAGCGCGGCGAAACCGGAGGCCGACGACGCCAGGCCCGACGCGGTGGGAACGGTGTTCTCCGTGACCACCTCGGCGGACTGCGTGTGTCCCGCCTGGTGGCGAATCACGTCGAGGAACCGAGTGACCCGCCAGGTGAACCGCTCGTCGGCGGGGGCGTTCGCCAGTCGCACGCGGTCGCCGCCCGACACGCCACCGAACCGCACGGTGGTGCGCGTCCCCATCTCGGCCAGCGTCAACGACAAGCTGCCGGTGGCCGGCAGATTCAGCTCTGGATCGCGTTTGCCCCAGTATTTCACTAGCGCGATGTTGGTGCCGGCGACGGCGGTGCAGGCGCGACCGGCGGCGGTCATGGTTGCCCCTGCCGGATCTCGGTGACGAAACCGTCAAAGCCGTCGCGACGCCAGCGCGCCAGCACGTCCTTCTCATGGCCAGGCGCCAGGGCGATGACGGCACCGCCGCCGCCCGCTCCCGTCAGCTTGGCCCCCACGGCGCCGGCGGCGCGTGCGCCGTGCACCAGCGTTTCGATCTCCGGTGATGACACGCGGATCGCCGCCAGCAAGCCGTGCGCGACGTCGAAAAGGCGACCGAGGCCGTCGACGTCACCGACGCCCAGGGCGTGCTCGGCGGCCGGGACCAGCTCGCCCATCAACGCCAGCACCTTGCCGACGGCCACCGCGCGCTCGCGCAGGCGAGCCACGTTGGCCACCTGCACGGCGGTGTCACGGGGACGGCCGGTCAGGCCCACGCAGATGGACATCGGCTGCAGCACCTTCACCGGCTGCCAGCCGTCGGCGCGCCGAAAGCGACCCACGCCACCCAGGCTGGCGGCCGCCGCGTCGATGCCCGAGGGCGCGCCATGAAAGACGGTCTCGGCGTCGGCGACGGCGGCGCTCACCGCGGCAGCGTCGCGTCCGCGCGCCTGGGCCGCTGCGCGCGCCACCGCCACCGCCATCGCCGCCGAGCTGCCGAGCCCCGCCCGCGCCGGCAGCGCGGCCTCCAGGTGGAAATCGAGGTCGACGATCGCCAGCCGCTTCATGATCGCGCCCAGCCCACGTCCCACCGCCGACCCGTCGTTCGCGCGGGCCGCCACCGACCAGCGCGGTGCCGAGATGGCTCCGTCGCCGCCGACCGCTTCGGCGGTGATGCCCACGCTGATTCCCGCGGCCAGGGCAGGGTGGTCGTACACCACGGCGTGCTCGCCGATCAGGATCAGCTTGCCGTGGCCGAACCCGCGCCCCAGCACCGCCGCGTCGGTGGTCGTGGCGTTCATGCCGGCCTCTGTGCCAGCCAGGCGGCCAGCTCGCCGGTGATCACGCGCGGAACACCCGCCAGGTCGCCCGCGCGGCGCACTCCGGTCAGCAGCGCCGCCGCGCGGATGCCGTCGATGATCTGGGACAGGAACGCCTGCCCGCCCTCGCGCCCGCCTTCTCGCACAGCCTTCAGCGCCGGTTGTGCCACGCCCGCGGCCCGCGCGCCCAGCGCCAGCGCCCGCGCCGCGTCGAGGCCGCTGCGGATGCCGCCCGAGGCAACCAGCTCGATTCCCGCCGCCGGCAGTCCACCGGCCACCAACCAGCCCACCGCCGCCGCCGTCGGGATTCCCCAGTCCCACAGCGCCTCGCCCAACGCCCGTGCGGCGCCCTGCGCGCGGTGCGATTCCACGGCGGTCCACGACGTGCCGCCGCCGCCCGACACGTCGATGGCGCGTACGCCGGCCTCCAGCAATTGCCGCGCGACCGCCGGCGAGATCCCGCACCCGGTCTCCTTGACCATGATGGGCAGCTCCAACTCGCGGCAGAGCCGCCCGATCGTCGCCAGGCAGCCGCGAAAATCACGATCGCCCCCGGGCTGAGCCATCTCCTGGGCCGGGTTCAGGTGAATGCACAGCGCGTTCGCTTGCACGCGCGCCAGGGCTTCTCGCACGGCGGACGCGCTCATGGCGCCCAGCTGCACGACGCCGAAGTTGGCCAGCAGAAAAACCTCGGGGGCCGCGCGCCGAACGTCGTACGTCCAGGTC
>JAXDMH010000466.1:0-2799 GCA_034666225.1 Myxococcales bacterium | reverse complement strand
CGCCCTGGGAGGTGGAGAAGTTGCTGCGGCAGCAGGCGCAGCTGCAGGCTCGTTCGCTGCATCAGTGCTTCGACGTGTTGCCGATGAGGTGCCAGCGTCCGGGATACGTCGGCGTCGGCGTCGCCCTGGACAAGTCGGGCGAGATCCGATCGAACTGGATCGCGCGCTCGACGTACGCCCATGATTGCCCGGTCGAAAGCTGCATGTCCGAGGTCATCTCGAAATGGTTCTTCGAACCGGTTCCAGAATCGATCCGGGTGATCCTGCCGGTTCAGGTGCTGCGCACTGACCGGCCGTTGCCACCGACGCCGTCGATGGCCGCCATGGTTCGCCCGATCTCCGCGCCCGAGCGTGGCTGCGTCTTCTCCCATTGAGCGCCACCGACGACGAAGCCCGCCAGCGGGCCATCGCTCTCCTGGAAGCGAATCACGTCTTCCCCGGCGAGTTTTCTCTGTCGGTGATCGCCCTCGGCGACGAGGCCATCACCGCTGAGATCCGCAAGGCTGCCGAGGATGGACGGGCAGGCAAGCTGCTGGAGGATGATCACCAGATGATCCCTTCCGCGCAGGGCAAGTACATCAGTCACCGGTTGCGGGTTCAGAGCCAATCGGCGTCCGATGTTCTGGATCTGTTCGCGCGACTGCGGGCGGTGCCAGGCGTGGTGACGGTCCTGTGATCAATCCTTTTGCCATCGACGGGTGAGGGCCACCGCCTCTCGGTAAGCGGCCACGCTGGCGGTGCGCCGCGCCGGTGACCAACCAAGTGTGTCGGCCAGCAGCGTGCCGGCGCGCTCGGCGGCGCCCAGACCCTGGTCGCGGGCGTAACGGAACAAGGGGATGCGGCGGCGCAGAACGTCCTCGACCTCGCGCGCGTGTTCAACCTTCGCGGCGTACACGACCTCGGCCCACAAGAATGGCAGCTCGGGATCGATGCGGCCGGCCAGCCCGTCGCTTTCTGCGGCGGCTGTCATGATCCGGCCCGCCCGCGCGCCGTAGGTGCGGCGCAGGTGGTCGGCGATCTCGGGTGCCAGCTCGCTGCTGCCCAGCGCGGACGGTTCGCTGGCGCCGCCGGGCAGCGGTCGCTCTGCGGTCAGACAAGGCCCGACGGGATCGTCAAAGCCGCGAGTGCGCAGGATCTCCACCGATCTGTCGACGACCTCCTCGGCCATGCGACGCATGGTGGTCAACTTGCCGCCGACGATCGACAACACACCGTCGGCCTCACGGATGATCTCGTGCTCGCGCGAGGTTGACGACGGTGTGTGCGCGGCGACGGCGACCAGCGGGCGCAACCCGGCGTAGGTGGAGATGACGTCAGCAGCCGTCAGCGCCGCGGCCGGGAAGGCGTGGTTGGCTGCCTCCAATAAATAGTCGACGTCGCCACGCCCAGCGACGATGGGATCGCCCAGGCGGGGCGCTCGCCCGCTGTGGCCGGGCGCGGTCCAATCGGTGTCGGTGGTGCCGATGACGGTGCGCGCCCCTGCGGGCAAGGCAAAGAACAGACGATTGTCGCGCGGCGAGCGCAGCACCGTCACCCGCCCGCCCAGCGGGAGGCGGGCGGCGTCGAACACCAGGTGCACGCCCAAGGTGGGACGGAGGTTGTGGCGGCCGACATCGAAGCTGTCTGAAAAAGGACCGGTGGCGTTGACGATGATGCGCGCCCTGATAGCCAGCTCCTGGCCGCTGTCGCGATTAACGGCGACGACGCCGCGGGCGCGGCCGGCGCGATCGCGCGCCACCTGACGCACCGGAAGATAGGAGGCGACCAGCGCGCCGGCCGCCTCGGCGTCGAGGACGGTCTCCAGGACCAGGCGCGCGTCGTCGGTCTGGCAGTCGACGTAAAGCTGGGCCCCGGCCAGTCCCGCCGAGCGGAGCATCGGGCTGGCCGCGTAGACGTCGGCGGCGCTGAGCCGGCGCCCGCCCACCGGTGGTCGCCAGAGGCCGAGGGTGTTGTAAAGGACGATCCCGGCGCCCAGCGTGCGCAGGCCGGGGCGTTCGCCGGCGTAGGCGGGGAACAAGAATTCGACGGGCCGACAGAGATGCGGCGCGATGGTCATCAAACGGCGGCGTTCGGAGAGGCCTTCGAAGACCAGATGCAGCTCGCCGTACTGCAGATAGCGGAGCCCCCCGTGAATCAGCTGCGACGAATGGCTGGAGGTCTGGCTGGCGAAGTCGCCGGCTTCGCACAGCGCGACCCGCAGCCCACGCAAGGCGGCGTCGCGGGCCACGGCCGCGCCGGTGGCCCCGCCGCCCACCACCAGCATGTCGACCCCGCCCGCGGCCATCCGCGCCAGGACCTCGCCGCGGGCAAGAGCAGGAGCAGAAGCAGAAGCAGGAGGATGACGAACGGTCACTTGAGGGTGATGTGTAACTCGTCCAGCTGGCGCGCGGCCACCGCCGACGGCGCGTCGGTCATGAGGTCCGTCCCCTTTTGCGTCTTGGGGAAGGCGATCACGTCGCGCAGCGACTCGGCGCCGCACAGAAGCATGGCCAGCCGATCGACGCCGGCGGCGATTCCGCCGTGCGGGGGTGGGCCGTACTTGAACGCTTCCAGCAGGAAGCCGAACTTGGCGCGGGCGTCTTCATCCGACAAGCCGAGGGCGCGAAACACCCGGGCCTGCAGGTCAGAGCGATGGATACGAATCGAACCACCGGCGATCTCGTTGCCGTTCAGCACGAGGTCGTAGGCGCGAGCACGCACCGCTCCCGGATCGCTCTCCAGCTTGTCGACGTCGGCTGCGTAGGGCGACGTGAAGGGATGGTGGGCGGCCACCAGGTGGCCGTCGTCGGCGGTTTCGAA
>JAXDMH010000465.1:0-2767 GCA_034666225.1 Myxococcales bacterium | reverse complement strand
TCCCCGGTGGCGCCTGGCGCGGGCCGCGCGACGCCGCTCTCTCTTATATGGAAGAGGACGACCTGGCGGCCCTGGGTGGCTGGCCCGCGGCGCGCGACGCCGGCATCAAGCTGCTGGTGGGCGGACTTTCCTTCGAGGCGCACAAGGCCGCCCAGGCCGACGGGGCGCGGTCACTGTGGCGGCTGCCCTATCGCGTGGGCGAGGACGAAGCGTCTCGCCTGCAGCGCATCGCCGCGCTGAACGCCGTCGCCGCGACCGAGGCCGCGTTGTGGGGTGTCCTGCCCACGCCGGAGGGCGAACCGCATGGCCTGGACACCCTGCGCTTCATGGCCATGTGCCGTCTGGGGCTGCCGGCGGTGCCGCACCTGCTGGCCGACGTCGCCGCGCTGGGGCCGCGCCTGGCGCAGATGAGCTTTGGCTTCGGCGCCGACGAGCTGTTCGGCCCCATCGTTTCGGAGCGGGCGCTGCGCCTGGGCGACAACGCCCGGAACCCGGCCATGACCCGCAAGGAGGCCGGCATCCTGCTGCGCGGCGCCGGCCTTGTGCCCTGCGAACGTCTGGCGGGCGACGTCCTTGATGAGGTGACACCGTGAGCGAGCCTTCGTCTTCGTCTGCCTTCGCCAGCATTCGCGACAAGGTGCGCGCGGGCCAGCCGCTGTCCTTCGACGACGGCATGACCCTGTACCATCACCCCAACCTGGTCGACGTCGCCGCGCTGGCCAACGAGGTGCGCGAGCGGCTGCACGGCGACCGCACGTACTTCAACCGCAACCTGCACATCAACGCCACCAACGTCTGCGTGGCCAGCTGCATGTTCTGCTCGTTCGCTCGCCTCAAAGAAGGCGACACCGGCGCCTACACCATGACCCACGCCGAGGCCTGGGGAAAACTGCAGAGCCGCCTGGACGCCGGCGATCCCATCACCGAGATCCACATCGTCAATGGCCTCCACGACGGCCTGCCCTTCGATTACTACACGGAACTTCTGGCCGGCCTGAAACGCCTCAAGCCGTCGATCCACCTCAAGGCCTTCACCGCGGTGGAGATCTTCTACTTTCATAAACACTTCGGCATGCCCATCGCCGACGTGCTGGAACGCCTGCGCGCCGCCGGCCTGGATTCGATCCCGGGCGGCGGCGCCGAGATCTTCGCCCCGCGCTTGCGCAAGAAGATCTGCGACGACAAGTGCACCGCCGACGAATGGCTGGAGGTGCACCGCACCGCCCACCGGATGGGCCTGCGTTCCAACTGCACGATGCTGTACGGAACCATCGAAGGCCCCGAAGATCGCGTCGACCACATGTTGCGCCTGCGCGCGCTGCAGGACGAAACGGGCGGCTTTCAGACCTTCATCCCGCTGGCCTTCCATCCCGACAACAACGCGCTGATGAAGCTGCCAGCGCCGACCGGCGTGGAAGACCTGCGCACGTACGCCGTGGCGCGGTTGTTGCTGAACAACATCCCCCACATCAAGGCCTACTGGATCATGCTGGGGATCAAGACCGCCCAGACCGCTCTCTGGTTCGGGGCCGACGATCTGGACGGCACCGTGCAGGAAGAAAAGATCTATCACATGGCCGGCGCCGAGACGCCGCAGGCCATGACGCCGGTCGAGATCGTCCGCATCATTCAGAACGCCGGCCGCACGCCGGTGGAACGCGACACGCTGTACAACGTGATCGCCGAAGGCGACGCGCTGGCGCCGCAGAAACCGTTCCGGCGCGACGTGCGCCGTCGTCCCCTGGAGGTGGTGTCGTGAGGCGTATCAAGCTGGCCGCGGTGTCGTTCCTGAATGCCCGCCCCATCACGTATGGCCTCGAACGTGGCCTGGGCGAATCGCGCTTTGATCTGTCGTTCGATCTGCCGTCACGCTGCGCGGACGCCTTGCGCTCCGGCGCCGTTGACCTGGCGCTGATCCCGACCGCCAGCTACGGCGAGAGCCAGGGCGCCATCGCCGACCTGCGCGCCGTCCCCGGCATCGCCGTGGCCAGCTTTGGCGCCGTGCGCACGGTCCTGCTGGTGGGCGACGTGCCCATGGCCCAGATGACGGACGTGGCGCTGGACGGCGCCTCGCGCAGCTCGGCCCGCCTGCTGCAGCTCCTGTTTCGCGCCCGAGGACTGACCCCGCGCTACCGCGAGGTCGCGCACGACGAGGTCCTGACCGCGGCGTCGGGAACGACGGGCGCGCTGGTCATCGGCGACGCCGGCTTTGAAGCAGCCGGGCGCTACCCCCACGTCGTCGATCTCGGCGAGGCCTGGCGCGCCCACACCGGCCTGCCTTTTGTCTATGCGCTGTGGGCCGGACCCGCCGACGTTCTGGGACCGGAGGAGATCGCGCTGCTGCAACAGAGCCTGGCCGCCGGTCTCACCCACCGCGGCGAGATCGCCCGCGCCTGGGCCGAGGCCCACGGCGGCGCGCCGGCTCTGTACGAACGCTATCTCACGGACAACATCCGCTATCGCCTGGGCGCCGACGAGCTGTCGGGCGCCGCCGCTTACTTCGATCGCATGCTGGAGGCGGGGATGTTGCCGGCCCGGACGCGCGTGCGCCTGTTCGAGGCGGCCTACGTCCCGGGCGCTGTCCACACCGCGGCGCCGTCGCAACCGGACGCCGGACCCTCGTCCCCGGCGCCGCGCACCGTGGACGCCCTGCTGTCCGACGCCGCCGCCGGTGTCCGCCTGTCGCCCGACGACGCCATTCGCCTCTACCAGCAGGCCTCGACGCTGGACCTGGGCGCCGCCGCCGACGCCCGCCGGCAGGCGCTGC
>JAXDMH010000464.1:0-13662 GCA_034666225.1 Myxococcales bacterium | reverse complement strand
CAGGTCGATCTCGGTCAGTTCATCGAGTACTACACCTACTGGACCGACCCGAAGGACTACATCATCGGGGCAAGCAAGGCGGCGGTTTTCGGCGTCGCCGTGGCGCTGACCGCCTGCTATCAGGGATTCAACGTACGTGGTGGCGCCAAGGAAGTGGGGCTTGCCACGACCCGGGCCGTGGTTGCAGGCTCTGTCTCGGTCCTGGTCCTGGATTACTTCCTCATCGATATTTTTCATATTCTGTGGCCGTACAAAACGTGACCGCCCCGATGTCCACCGTGGGTGATCCCGCGCAGCCCGACCAGCGCTGGCAGATTCGCGTCCGCGACCTGAACAAGACCTTCGGCCCCCAGCACGTTCTGCGCGGCATCGACCTCGACATCGAACGCGGCAAGACCAACATCATCATCGGCGGTTCGGGCGCGGGCAAATCGGTGCTGATGAAGCACCTCATGGGGTTGCTGAAGCCCGACCAGGGCCACATCTGGGTCGATGGCGTCGACATGGTCCCCATGAACGACGTCGACATCGCCGTCATGCGCCGCAAGTTCGGGATGGTGTTCCAGTACGCGGCGCTGTTCGATTCGATGAACGTGGTCGAGAACATCGCCTTCCCCCTGATCGAGCGCTATCACCTGGCCAAAAGCGAGATCATGGATCGGGTGCGCGAGCTGCTGCAGCGCCTGGACCTGGCCCACGTCGCCGGCATCGAGGAAAAATTTCCGGCCGAACTGTCTGGCGGCCAGCGCAAGCGCGTCGGCCTGGCCCGGGCCCTCATCGACCGCCCGAAGATCTTGCTGTACGACGAACCGACCACCGGCCTTGACCCGGTCGCCACCAAGAACGTCGACGAGATGATTCGAAAGACCGCCGACGATTTTGGCGTTACGTCGGTGGTGATCTCGCACGACATGGCGTCGACGTTTCGCATCGGCGACCGCATCTCGATGCTGAGCGAGGGGAAGATTCTGGTCAGCGGCACGCCGCCCGAGCTGTTGCAGTCAGCCCACCCGGCCCTGCGCGAGTTCATCGAGACGGCGGGTCTGGCCGGCCCCTTGACCCCGCATCAACCAGGGGCGTCGCCATGAGGCGCAGCTGGGCCTCGGTCACGGTCGGTCTGTTGGTCCTGCTGGTGGCCGGGGCGACGTACTTCATCATTCGCGCCACCAGCGAGCGGACGTCCAGCGGCAAGGGTTACGTGGTGTGGGCGCTGTTTCACGACGCTTCAGGCCTGTTCGAAAAATCGCGCGTGCAGACCGCGGGTATCTCCATCGGCCAGATCGAAAAGCGCGAGCTGGATCCGAAGACGGCCCACGCCAAGATCTCCATTCGCATCAACCCGGACATCAAGCTGTGGTCCAACGCCGTCGTCTCCAAGAAATCGGCCTCGCTGCTGGGCGAGTACTACCTGGAGGTCGATCCGGGCACGCCCTTCGGTCTGGTGGCTGGCCAGCGACAGGACATGACGCCGCTCAAGAACGGCGATCAGATCAAGGACGTGCGCGAGCCGACGGCCATGGGCGATCTGATGTCGGACATCGGGACCATCCTGCCGATCTTGCGCGACATCCTCACCGACGTGAAACGGATGACGTCGGGCCCCATCTCGGACATCGCCGAGAACGTCAACCAGCTGATCGAGACCAACTCCGCCGTGCTGGAGCGGCTGCTCAACCGCGTCGACCACATCGCCGCCAACATCGAAGGCGTCACCACCGCCGAAGCGGGCGACGTCAAGCAGTCGATCCAGAATGTCCGCGAGATCACCGAAAACATAAAGTCGCTGGTCGGGTCCAGCCAGAACGAAGTGCAGAACACCGGCAGCGCCGTGCGCGGATCTCTGGAAAAGTTGCAGCGGACCATCGACAACCTGGACCGCACCCTGAAGAACACCGAGGCCATCAGCGGCCGCGTGGAAAAAGGCGAGGGGACGGTGGGCCGGTTGCTGAACGACGACACCATCGCCCGCAACGTCGAGGACATCACCGAAGACGCCAGCACCTTCGTTCGCGGCATCACCAAGCTGCAGACCATCGTCGGGCTGCGCACCGAGTACAACTTCGTGTCGAGCTCGTTCAAGAACTACCTGCAGGTTCAGCTGGTGCCTCGGCCGGACAAGTTCTATTTGATCGAGCTGGTGGAAGACCCGCGCGGTTACCGCGAAGCCACCACCACGGTCACCAACAGCTCGCGCACCGGCACCACGTCGGAGACGCAGGTGACCATCAGCGAACGGCTGCGCTTCACGCTGATGTTCGGCAAGCGCGTCGGTCCCATTGCCGGTCGGTTCGGCATCAAAGAATCCACCGGCGGTGTGGGCGTCGATCTGCACCTGTTCGACGATCGATTGAACCTGTCGCTGGACGTCTTTGACGCCCGCACCAATCAATACCCGCGCATCAAGCCGTCCGCGGCGATCGCCGTCTGGAAACGAAACCTCTTCCTGGTGGCGGGCGGTGACGATCTGGCCAATCTCACCCGCGCCCGGGCCGGCGCCGGCGGGGGCATCGACTGGTTCCTGGGGACACAGCTGACCTTCAACGACGAGGACCTCAAGTCGCTGCTACTGTTCGGGGGTGGCGCCGCTGCCGGCTCCGCCAGCAAGTAAGCGCGATCGCTTGAATTATCGCGGCGCTTGACTCCCAGGGGCGCCTCCCTATAGTTACTCACCCTTTGGCGCCAGGTGGGCAGCCTGGCGTATAGAAATGCAGTACAAAATCAAGGACATAGGGGACGACGGGCTGTACCTGGACGTCCCGGTCACGGCTGACTGGCTGGCCGCCGCCTGCCCTGACACCGACATCAAGCCGATCGATCGCGGGTTGCGTCTGCGTGGGACCCTGCAGCGCGGCGGCTCCGGAAAGAAAGCCGACATTCTGCTGCGCGCGGACCTGCGCGGCGCCGTGGAGACGCCCTGCTCGCGCTGCCTGGAGGCGGGGCGGGTGGCCCTGGACATTCCCATCACGGTCACCTTCGTCGAGCGCGAGAAGGGCGATCCCGAGGAAGCCGACGATCCCGACGTCATCTATTACGACAGCGACGAAATCGACATCGCCCCCGAAGTGCGCGATGAGATCCTCCTGGCCATTCCGCTCAGCCCTCTTTGCCAAGAGAACTGTCGCGGACTGTGTCCGGTCTGCGGCGGCAATCGCAACGTCACCGCGTGCGAATGCGAGGCGCGTTCGGACACCGGGGATTTGAAGCTGAACGTCTTCGTCAAGCTCAAGCTTTAGTCACAACGAACACTCATCAACAGAGGATCCCATGGCCGTTCCCAAGAGAAGACAGTCCAAATCGCGCTCGGCGATTCGTCGCGCGCAGGTGATGAAGCAGCCCGTGCCGCACTTTGTTCCCTGTCCGCGCTGCAGCGAGCCCAAGCTGTCGCACCGCATGTGCGCCGCCTGCGGCTATTACCGCGACCGTCTGGTCGTGGAGCCGAAGGAAGAGGAGCAGCCCTAGCTCACATGTCCCGCATCGCCGTCGACGCGATGGGAGCTGATGGGGCGCCTCGCGTCGAGGTGGAGGGCGTGATTTCCGCCGTTCGTTCGCGCGACGTGGAGGTGACCCTGGTCGGCGATGAGGCTCGGCTGCGCCGCGAGCTGGAAGCCCAGGGTGCGCCCCGCAAAGGAATCACGGTGCTTCACGCGCCTGACGTCATCACCATGGACGATGCGCCGTCCATGGCGGTGAAACAGAAAAAGAAGTCGTCGATGCGCATGTGTTTTGACCTGGTCAAATCGGGCGAGGCGGACGCCGTGGTGTCGGCCGGCAACTCGGGGGCCATGATGGCTTGCGGGCTCTTCGTGTTTGGCCGCCTGCCTGGCATCGAACGTCCGGCCATCGTCACCACGTTCCCGACCAAGACGGGCGAATGTGCGCTTCTCGACATGGGGGCCAACGTCGATCCCAAACCGGCGGTGCTGGCCCAGTTCGCGGTGCTGGGGACGCAGTACGCGCGCCTCCTGCACGGCAAGGACAAGCCGCGCGTGGGCGTGCTGTCGAACGGTTCGGAAGAACAGAAGGGGACGGCCCTGACCCGGGAGACGCATCAACTGCTGGCGCGGGCGCTGGTGCCCGGGGCGCGTGCCGATTTTCATTACGTCGGGTACGTCGAGGGGCGGGACATCTTCCGCGGTGACGTCGACGTGGTGGTCACCGATGGATTCACCGGGAACGTCGTGCTGAAAAGCGTGGAAGGCGCCGCCGAGGCGATCCTGGGCATGGTGCGCGAAGAGGTTCTGCGCGCCGGGCCGCTGGCCCGGCTGGGCGCGGCGCTGATGACGTCCGTGCTGCGCCGGCTGAAGAAGCGGCTGGACTACGCCGAGCACGGGGGCGCTCCTCTGCTGGGCGTCGACGGTGTGGCGCTGATCTGTCACGGTGGCTCGAACGCCACCGCCATCAAGAACGCCGTCCTCGTCGCCGACCGTTTCGCCAAGAACGGCCTTCGGCAAGAGCTGACCGCGGCGGTGGGCCGGCAACGTTTTCTGTGGGAGTCGGCCCCGCCGGCGCCCCCCACGGCGGAGGCGGCCCGATGATTCGCAGCCGCATCATCGGCACCGGGCGTGGCGTACCGCCGCGCGTGCTGACCAATGAAGAGATTTCCAAGACGGTCGACACGTCCGACGCATGGATCGTCGAGCGCACCGGGATTCGCGAGCGCCACATCCTGGAGCCGTCGTTGGCCGCCAGCGATCTGGCCACCGAGGCGGCCCGCAACGCCTGCCTGAAGGCCGGCGTCGATCCCTCCACCATCGATTGCATCATCCTGGGGACGGTGACGGGCGACTGTCCATTCCCGTCGACGGCGACCTTCGTCCAGAAGAAGCTGGGCGCCAAGGCCGGTGGCTGCGCCTTTGATCTGTCGGCGGCCTGCGCCGGGTTCATCTACGGGCTATCGGTCGGCGACGCTTTCATTCGCTGCGGTCAGTACAAACGCGTGCTGGTCATCGGCGTCGAGGTCCTGACCCGCATCATCGACTGGACCGATCGCGGAACCTGCGTGCTGTTTGGCGACGGGGCGGGCGCCGTGCTGCTGGCTCCCGACGATGATCCCAAGCGCGGCATCCTGTCGACGCACCTTTACGCCGACGGCAACTACACGGATGCGCTGTATCAGCCGGCGGGTGGCAGCCGCGAACCGCCGTCCGAAAAGACGGTCGCCGAAAAACGCCACTACGTGAAGATGAACGGGCGCGAGGTCTACAAGCACGCCGTGCGAAACATGGCGTCGGCGGCCAAGACGGCGCTGGAGGCGAATGCGCTGACGCCCAGCGACGTGGCCTGGGTGATCGCTCACCAGGCCAACCTGCGCATCATCGAGGGGGTGGCCGAGCGGGTGGCCATTCCGATGGATCGCTTTTATATCAACGTCGATCGCTACGGGAACACGTCGTCGGCGTCGGTGCCGACCGCGCTGGACGAAGCCTTCGAGAACGGCAAGCTGAAGAGCGGCGATCTGTTGCTCTTCTCGGCGCTGGGCGGGGGGCTGGCCTGGGCGTCGGCGGCGGTGAGGTGGTGATGGCCGGCGTCGCCTTTCTTTTCCCGGGCCAGGGATCGCAGAAGATCGGCATGGGCAAGGCCCTGTGCGACGAATGGCCCGAGGCGCGCGCGGTCTTCGCCGAGGCGGACGCCGCCCTGGGCTTCTCGCTGTCACAGCTTTGTTTCGCCGGGCCCGAGCCTGAGCTGACGCTGACGGCGAACGCGCAACCGGCCATCCTGACCACCAGCATCGCGGCGCTGCGCGTGCTGGAAAAAGAGACGGGGTTGCATCCGGTGGCAGTGGCCGGCCATTCGCTGGGCGAATATTCGGCGCTGGTCGCGGCGGACGCTCTGGACCTGGGCGACGCGGCTCGCCTGGTGCACCTGCGCGGACGCTTCATGCAGGACGCGGTTCCCCCCGGGGTGGGCGCCATGGCCGCTGTCATCGGCCTTGGTCAGTCGGACGTCGAAGCCGTGTGCGCCGAGGCGACCGTCGCCGCGGCGGACGAGGTGGTCAGTCCCGCCAACTTCAACGGCGGCGGCCAGGTGGTCATCGCCGGTCACAAGACTGCCGTCGATCGCGCCTGTGTGGCCGCCAAGGCTCGCGGCGCAAAGATGGCCAAGCTGCTGGCGGTGAGCGCGCCCTTTCATTGTGCGCTCATGCGCCCGGCGGCCGACCGTCTGGCGGCCGAGCTGTCCAAGGTGACATTTCGTTCGCCGCGCGTTCCTGTCATCAGCAACGTCAAAGCCGCGCCGTACCAGGACGCGGCCTTGGTGCGAGAGTTCCTGATTCGGCAGGTCACGTCGCCCGTTCGCTGGGAAGAATCGGTCCTTTATCTCGCCTCACAGGGGATCAACGAGGGCTTTGAAGTGGGCGCCGGGGCCGTACTGGCGGGCTTGATCAAACGCATCGCGCCGGGATTGACGGTGCGGCCGGCAGGAGATCCCGCGGCGATCCATACTCTGCGGCAAGCTGCCGACGGCGCCAGCCGCCAGGAGGCCCGACATGGGTGAGCTCGACGGAAAAATTGCGGTCGTCACCGGCGGCTCGCGCGGCATCGGACGGGCCATCGCCGTGGCGCTGGGGCGTCAGGGCGCGCGCGTGATCGTGAACTTCACGGCCAACGAAGGCGCCGCCAATGAAACGGCGGCGGCCGTGGCGGCGGCGGGCGGAACAGCGGCCATCAAACGCTTCGACGTCTCGGACGTGGCGGCGGTCGATGCCGCCTTCAAAGAGATCGTCGCCGCCGAGGGCGGCCTGCACATCCTGGTGAACAACGCCGGCGTCGCGGTGAACACGCTGGTCCTGGGGGCCAAGGACGCCGACTGGAAGCGGGCCATCGACGTCAACCTGAACGGCACCTTTCATTGCACGCGCGCGGCCCTGCGGTCGTTGATGAAAGCGAAGGACAGCGGACGCATCATCAACATCACGTCGATCACCGGCGAGATCGGTTCGGCCGGACAGGCGCCGTACGTGGCGGCCAAGGCCGGCGTCATCGGCCTGACCAAGACGCTAGCCCGCGAGTACGCCTCGCGCGGCGTGACCGCCAACGCGGTGTCCCCGGGTTACATCGACACCGAGATGACGGCCAGCGAGTTACCCGAGGCGCGCCGCGCTGAATTACTGAAGTCCATTCCCCTTGGGCGCGTGGGCCGCCCGGAAGAGGTGGCAGCCGCGGTGAGCTATCTGGCCGGCCCCGGCGCTGCCTACGTCACCGGGCAAGTCTTGCGCGTCAACGGGGGACTTTTCATGTAAGGTACGCCGCCGGCGGCGCCCCGTGTCGCTGGGATTTGCAGCGTGAAGCTGCTGAGAGGACCAAAGCAATGGCCGACAACGTCGAAGAACGCGTTCGCAAGATCATCATTGAACAACTAGAGGTGGCGCCCGACAAGGTGAAGCCAGAAGCGTCCTTCGCGGACGATCTGAAGGCCGACTCCTTGGCCGTGGTGGAGCTGGTTTTGGCCTTGGAAGAGGCTTTCAAGCTGGAAATCCCCGACGAGGACACCGAGAAAATCAAGACCGTGGGCGACGCGATCAACTACATCAAGTCGCACGCAAAGTAAGCCGCCCACACCAGGGCAAGCGAAGGCAAGCAAGGGAGAAGAACGCCGATGGCAAGAAGGGTCGTTATAACGGGAGTCGGGCTTGTCACCCCGATTGCCATCGGAACCGAGGAGACTTGGCAGGGACTCCTCTCGGGCAAGTCGGGCATCGGGCCCATCACCCACTTCGATCACAGCGCGTTCGCCACTCACTTTGCCGGCGAGATCAAAGATTTCGATCCCACGCGCTGGATCAGCTCGCGCGACGCCAAGAATATCGATCCCTTCATCCAGTTCGCCGTGGCGGCGGCCTCGCTGGCCATCGAAGATTCGGGATTGAAGATCGAAGGCGAGTTCGCCGAGCGCGTCGGCTGCTTTGTGGGCGCCGGTCTGGGTGGTGTCACCACCATCGAGGCGGCCTGCCGCACGTTGGCCTCCAAGGGGCCTCGCCACGGAATCTCGCCGTTTTTTGTCCCGATGATCATCGTGAACCTGGCGCCCGGCCAGATCTCCATTCGGTTCGGCGCCAAGGGGCCGAACCTCAGCCAGGTGTCGGCCTGCTCCACGGGAGCCCACGCCATCGGCGATGCCTTCCGGGTGATCCAGCGCGACGACGCCGACGCCATGATCTGCGGCGGCACCGAGGCGACCGTCACGCCGCTGGGCGTGGGCGGGTTCAACAGCATGCGCGCGCTGTCAACGCGCAACGATGATCCGCAAAAGGCGTCGCGACCGTTCGATCGCGATCGCGATGGCTTTGTCATCGCCGAGGGCTCGGGCGTGGTGATCATCGAGGAACTGGAGCACGCCAAGAAACGCGGCGCAAAGATCTACGCCGAGATCACCGGGTATGGCGCCAACGCCGACGCCCACCACATCACGGCGCCGGCGCCCGAGGGCGAAGGGGCGCAGCGCTGCATGAAGCTGGCGATGAAGGACGCGCGGCTCTCGCCAGCGCAGATCGGGTACATCAACGCCCACGGGACGTCGACGAAGATGAACGACGCCAACGAGACGATCGCCATCAAGAAGGTCTTCGCCGATTCGGCTCGCAAGGTGATGGTCAGCTCGACCAAGTCGATGACCGGACACATGCTGGGCGCGGCGGGTGGCGTGGAGACGGCCGTGTGCGCGCTGGCCCTGGCCCGCGGGGTGATTCCGCCGACCATCAATTACACGACGCCCGACCCCGAGTGCGACCTCGACTATGTCCCCAACACCGCGCGCGAGGTCAAGGTAGACCACGCCCTCACCAACAGCTTTGGCTTTGGTGGCACGAACGCGTGTCTGGTATTGAGCCGATTCAGCTGACCGCTCTGGCCAGCTCGCTCGCGAAGATCAGCCTGCTTCGGCGCCGAGCTGCGCTTCGGCTGCCAGCCAGTCTTCGACTTCGTGGCCTTCCTCGCGGCCGCGCGCCAGGTACAGCTGGTACGAACGCGCCGCGATCTCTTCAAAGGTGGGGGAGCGCTTGGTGCTCGCCCCGGATTTCATCCCCGGCAGAGAAGACGCCTTGACCGCCATCGGTGCTGAGGTCCTCCCCGTCTTTACCGTCTTACGCCCGACATTCCTCATGAACCGATGTATACGCCCGCTGGCGTCAGCTGCAAAAAAAAATTTGCCGCTATTCGGACAACGCCATCGCGGTTTGCTGCTCTTCGCGCAACTCTTCCAGGATCGCGATGAGCAGCCGAGCCGCCAGCTCCGATGGCTTGGCGCAGGCTTCGGCCATGACTTCTGCCAGTGTGAAAGACCAATGCCGATCGCGGCTGGCCCATTCGATGAAAGCCCGCGGCGACTGCCATCGCCCCTTGGCTATCTCGTAAGCGCGCAGCCGCCAGCGTTCGCCCTGGTCGTGCAAATCGCTGTGCAACTCACCGTGCAGCTCGCGAATCAGTGACGAATAGTCGTGAGCAACCAACATACCTCGACACCTCCATCAGCGCTGACCAACAGTCCCCATTTCCCCCACTGTCCATGCTCTCCGCTACGCTGTCGTGGCTAGGCTATGTCGAGTAAATCTGAAGTATCAATTTGAGCACTACCGACAGGCGATCGTCCACCGGATTCGTCTTTGGAAATAGGTCTGTAATAGACCCAACAGGACACGTTTGGTTCGACGACCAGCGAAGTGGCGGCGGCGCCGCTAGCCGGCCATGGTCGCTTCGACGGCTTCCACGCTCTTCGGGACCGCCGCCGTCAGCACCTCGGCTCCGGTTTCCGTAACCAAAACGTCGTCTTCGATGCGGATACCGCGGATGGACCGGAATCGAGACAGCCGCTCGGCGTCCAGGCGGCCAGCCGCTTTCTTCATCGCCACCGGATCCTCAAGGATTGCCGGGACAAAGTAGAGCCCCGGTTCGATGGTCACGGCCATCCCTGCGGTCAGATCGCGGTCCAGCCGTAGAAAACGCAATCCCGGCTCCTGACCGCGGGTCCGGCCCGCCTGGTAACCGGCGCGGTCGCCCAGATCCTCCATGTCGTGGACGTCAAGACCCAGCAGGTGCCCCACGCCGTGCGGGAACAGCAGGGCCAGCACGCCGTCCGCCACCAATTCGATGGGATTTCCCCGCAAAATCCCCAGATCCACCAGGCCGCTGGCCAGCGCCTGACTGGCCAGGATGTGGATGTTTCGATAGCGGGCGCCTGGGGCCACGGCGGCGATGGCCTGGCGCTGGGCTTCCAGGACCACGCTGTACAGTTCGCGCTGGGCCGTCGAGAACCGCCCGCTGACTGGCCACGTGCGGGTCACGTCGCCGGCGAAGCCGCCCTTGCTCTCGGCGCCCACGTCGGCCAGCAGCATGTCGCCGGCGCCGAGCAGGTTCTGGTGCGATTCGTTGTGCAGGATCTCGCCATGAACGGTGACGATCGACGGGTAGGCCACCGTCAGATCGTGGGCGGTGATTTCCGCTTCCATCGCGGCGCGGATGGCCGACTCGCGCACACCGGGGCGGGTGGCGCACATGCCGGCGCGATGGGCGGTGGCGGTCACCTCGACGGCGCTGCGCAGTTCAGCCAGGGCGGCGTCGTCGTGGCGCAGGCGAAGGTCGATGAGGGCGTCGGCCAGCGGGGCATCGAGGACGTCGAACACACCGCGGCGGATCTCCCGTCCCAGCAGTCGGCCTTGCTCGGCGCAGGTTTCCAGATCGGGCGCCGGCACGGTGGCCACGGCCCGCCCGCGAATGTTGGCTGGCAGCCGCGACAGGGCCCGCACCGGGCAGCCGGTGGCGGCGGCGATCTCCGCGAACGACGGCTGCGGACCTTCCCACAGCGCATCGTCGGCGCCCGGTTCCGGCAGGTACAGCGTGAAGCCGCCGCCGTCGAACAGGACCACCCCGCCGCGCAGGGGGAGGCCGACGACGTAGAGGAAGTGGCTGCTGGCCCGGTAGGGATAGACGTTCGCCGCATAGTTGCGCGGACGGGCCGCGCCGGCGGCGATCAGGGCCGGGCGATTGCCCAGGCGCGCGGCCAGCGCGGCTCGCCGCCGTTCGAACGCTTCGCGGTGGGCAACTTCGATGGCCATGGCGCCAGTATATGCGCGCTGCCGGCGCACGCGATTATCGCTTGCGCGGCGGAGCGGGCGGCGGGGGGCGAGCGGTGGCGCCGTCTTCAGGCCAGGCGTGCCTGGGATAGCGGCGGCCGAGCTCGCGCCGCAGCGTCGGATAGTGCTGATGCCAGAAGCTTTTCAGATCACTGGTGACCTGGACGGCGCGCTGATTGGGGGCCAGCAGGTGCAGGGTCAGCGGCACGCGGCCGTTGGCCACTGAAGGGCCGGTCTGCATTCCGAAGAAATCCTGAAGCCGCGACGCGATCCACGGCGGTTGTCCCGGCTCGTAGGTCACGGAGACTTTTCGGCCGCCGGGAAGGACGATCGATTCGGGCGCCATGGTGGCCAGAGCGCGCTGGCCGGCGGTCGAGATCGACTGCTGGATCTGCGTCGCCAGGCCCAGCGCCCGCAGATCGGCGAATGTGGTGGCGTTGGCGCAGGCGGCGCGCAGGGCCTCCGCCAGCGCGGCGTCGTCGAGCGCGGGCAGATCGACATTGTCGGCAATGCCGCGCACAAAAGTCACGCGGGCCCGTAGTCGGGCCAGGACGCCGGGCTGGTCCAGTTGATCAGGACCATGAACCAGCGCCGCCGCGGCCAGCACGGCCGCCGCCTCCGGGGAGGGCGGCGCCGGCGTGATGGTTTCGTCGAGGGCCAGCGCCTGATAGCTGATGCGCCTGATGCGGATGACCCGCTCCGTGTTTGGATCGAATTGTAAATCGTCGCTCTCCGCGATCGAGTCGCCGGCCAGATCAAGCAGCCAGTCGGGCTGGATGCCCAGGCCGGTGCGCACCACCACGCGGCTGCCGGCGCGCGCTGGCAGCCGCGTGGCTGATTCTTCCGCGTCCACGGCCACGATCCATTCAGCGCTGGTTTGAAAGCCCAGATCGGCGGCCCCACCACCGGCCAGGAGCACGGTGCGTTCGCCGGGTCGGCGCCGGCGCGCCACCCGATCGGGAAAGGCGGTCAGCGTGGCCAGGGCCAGCTTGTTTTCCATCGCCGCCTCGGCCTTCTCGCCGTCGGAGAACCCGGCAGGACTTCCCCTCTCTTGCCCGCCGGGCCTGGCCAGGCCACGCAGCTGGCGGCGGGCCCGTTCCACGGTGTCGACCGCGCGCGGATCCAGTTCCAGAGCGCGCAAGCGATCGCGCGAAAAGTCGGCGCGCCGCGCCTGGCGAAACTGATCGGCCAGCTCCAGCAGATCGATTCCACGACCGTCGATCTCGTTCGCCACCGCGCCACCGCGTGCGCCGCCGCTTCCTGAACTGCCGGAACTGCCGAAACTGGCGCGCCCGCGTTGCCGGATGTCGCGCTCGCCGATCAACGCGGCCATCGAGCAGGCGGCGTCGGTGGCGCCGCCGTCCTCGCCCGTGCACACCAGCCGCGCCAGACGCGGGTGAACGGGGAAACGCAGCATGCGCCGACCCAGCGCGGTCAGGGCACCGGCGCCATCGATCGCCCCCAGTCGTTGCAGCAGCAGCTCGGCAGCGGCCAGGGCGGGGGCGGGCGGCGCTTCGAACCAGGGGAAGCCCCCAAGGTCGCTCACACCCAGCGCGTGCAGGGTCAGCGCCGCGTCGGCCAGGTCGGCGCGGGCAATCTCCGGAAGCTCGTATCGTCGGCGTGTGTCGAAGTCGTGCCGGGTGTACAGGCGCAGCGCGCGCCCGGGGCGCGTGCGTCCGGCGCGCCCGGCCCGCTGGACGGCCGACGCCTGGCTGATCTTTGCCAGCGCCAGCGTGGGCAGCCCGGTCCACGGTGAATGGGCGGCGACGCGCGCCAGCCCGGCGTCGACGACGGCGACGACTCCGTCGATGGTCACCGATGTCTCGGCGACATTGGTGGCCAGGATGATCTTGCGTTGCTGGGCGGGCCTGACCGCGCGGTCCTGCTCCGCCAGCGACATCTCACCGTGCAGGGGGAGAATCAAGAATGACGACAGCCCCGGCTGATCTCTCAATACCTCCTGGGTTCGCCGGATCTCGCCGGCGCCGGGTAGAAAAACCAGCAGGTCACCGTCGGGGATCTCGCGGACGGTTCGCCGCACCGCCGACGCAACCTGCAGGGCGACCGGGCGATCGTCGGGTTCGGGAATGTGTTCGATGGCGACGTCGAAACGACGTCCCTCGCTGCGAAACGAGGGGCAGTCGTCCAGATAGGCGCGCACGGGTTCGGCGTCCAGCGTCGCCGACATCACCGCCAGCTTCAGATCGGGGCGCGTCGTCTGCTGCAGCCGGCGCAGCAGCGGCAACGCCAGATCGGTGGCCAGGTGCCGTTCGTGAAATTCATCCAGCAGCACCGCGGAGACCCCGGCCAGCGTCGGGTCGGTCAGGAGGCGCCGGGTCAGGATGCCCTCCGTGACAAAGCGCAAGCGTGTTTTTGCGCCACCGACGTCTTCGAACCGCACGGTGTAGCCCACCGTCCCACCTGGCGCCTGTGACATCTCCTCAGCCACCCGGAAGGCGGCCAGGCGCGCGGCCAGGCGGCGCGGTTGCAGCACCAAGATCTCGCCATTTTCGGCCAGCCCACCGTCGAGGAGCGCCGGCGGCACGCGCGTGGTTTTTCCCGCGCCTGGCGGCGCTTCGATCACCACGGCGGGCGCGTTT
>JAXDMH010000463.1:0-3529 GCA_034666225.1 Myxococcales bacterium | reverse complement strand
GTCGTACGCCGCCGCGAACAAGCCAACGTTCCCCGAGGTGCGGCCGGTGGTGGCGGCGCAGAAGCTGTTTGGCAACATGGTCCCCGGTGGCGCGCCGGCCATGGCTCGGCAGCAGCAGCTGAACAAGAGCGTCCTCGACCTGGTGGCCAAGGATCTGAGCACCCTGCAAAAGCAGGTGCCGGCATCGCAGCGACCGAAGCTGGATTCTCACCTGACCGCGATCCAGCACCTGGAGATGCAGATCGGGGCCTTGAACGGGCGCGGCACCTGCACGCCTCCCACCCTGGCGCCGCCCCTGACGGCCATCCCGCCGGGGACGCAGTCGGGGCTGAGGATCGACGCCCTCGACCACTTGCAGGTGGCGCAGGAGCAACTGGCCATCATCAAGGTCGGGTTTCAGTGCGACCTGATCCGGACGGCGACCTTCAGCTTCGCGCACGGCAACTCGGACATTCAGTTCGCCAACATCCTTCCCAACTTTGGAACGATGACTGGCCACCACGACATCTCGCACCTGACCGATGCCGATTCGGTCCGGCGGCTGATAGCCATCGATCAATGGTATTGCCAGCGTTTGGCTGACTTCCTGACCGATCTGAAGAACACCCCCGACAGCGACGGAAGCAGCATGCTGGACAACACGCTGGTCGTCTTCATCAGCGACGTCAGCGTGGGGGCCGGCCACCTGTGGCAGCGCATGCCGGTCACCTTTCATGGCGGCAAGTCGGTGGGCCTCAAGGGCGGACGAAGTCTGAAGATGAACGGCCGGTACATGAACGACCTCTGGGCGTCGGTGTTGCTGGCCTTCGGCGTTCCGCTGGCGTCGGACAGCAAGTTCGCCGGCAACACCAACTGGCCGTCATTGACCAGCCCGGAGAGCGGCACGCGCATGGGGACGGGGGCGGTGGCCGGACTCTTTGGCTGACGGCCGCGCGAGAGGGGCCTGCATCATTTCTTCAGCCGGTAGCCGGTCTTGAACATCCAGCCGACGATGGCGAGCAGGACGAGCAAGAAGGCGAAGGTCATACCCAGGCTGACGCCGACCGAGACGTCGGCCAGGCCGTAGAAGCTCCAGCGGAAGCCGCTGATGAGGTAGACGACCGGATTGAAGAGCGCGACGGTGCGCCAGGCGGGCGAGAGCATGTCGATCGAATAGAAGGCGCCGCCCAGGAAGGTCAGCGGCGTCACGACGAGGGCCGGGATGAACTGGAGCTGCTCGAAGCCCTTGGCCCACAGGCCGATCACGAAGCCGAACAGGCTGAAGGTCGAGGCCGTGAGGAGCAGGAACGTGATCATGACGAGCGGGTGCTCGATGCGCACGGGCACGAAGGTGGCGGCCGTTCCCAGGATGATGAGCGCCAGCACGATCGACTTCGTGACGGCCGCGCCTACATAGCCGACGATCATCTCGAAGAACGAGATGGGCGCCGACAAGATCTCGTAGATCGTGCCCGTGAACTTGGGGAAGTAGATCCCGAACGATGCGTTCGAGATGCTTGTCGTGAAGAGCGACAGCATGATGAGGCCCGGCACGATGAACGCGCCATAGGGCACGCCGCCGACGCGCGACATGCGCGAGCCGATGGCGCCGCCGAAGACCACGAAGTAGAGGGACGTGGTGATGACGGGGGTGACGATGCTCTGCACGAGCGTGCGCGTGAAGCGCGCCATCTCGAACCTGTAGATGGCCCAGACGCCCTGACGGTTGAAGGCCGCGACGCTCACGCCGCACCTCCCGCGCCGTCGTGCACCAGGTCGACGAAGATGTCCTCGAGCGAGCTCTGCCGCGTCGAGAGATCCTTGAAGGCGATGCCCAGCTCGCCCAGCTTGCGCAGCAGCGAGGGGATGTCGGCGTCCGCCTTGCCGCCCTTGGCGTCGAAGTTGTATTCGAGCTGGGCGCCCTGCGCCTTGAGCGCGAGGGACCAGGCCGCCAGCGCGGGGGGAACCGCCGTCATCGGCTCTTGCAGCGTCAGCAGGAGCTGCCGCTTGCCGAGCTTGCTCATGAGGGTGGCCTTTTCCTCGGTCAGGATGAGCTGACCCTTCGTGATGATGCCGATGCGGTCCGCCATCTCCTCGGCCTCGTCGATGTAGTGGGTCGTGAGGATGATCGTGACGCCGCTTTCGCGCAGGCGCCGCACCAGCGCCCACATGTCCCGCCGCAGCTCGACGTCGACGCCGGCCGTCGGCTCGTCGAGGAACAGGATCTCCGGCTCGTGCGAGAGCGCCTTCGCGATCATCACGCGCCGCTTCATGCCACCCGACAGCGTCATCATCTTGGAGTCGCGCTTGTCCCACAGCGAGAGCTCGCGCAGCACCTTCTCGATGTGCGCGGGGTTGGCCGCGCGGCCGAAGAGGCCGCGGCTGAAGGTCACCGTGGCCCACACCGTCTCGAAGGCGTCGGTCGTCAGCTCCTGCGGCACAAGCCCGATCACCGAACGCGCCGCGCGGTAGTCGCGCTGGATGTCGTGCCCCGCGGCCAGGACGCGTCCCGTGCTGGGCGTAACGATGCCGCACACGATGCTGATGAGCGTGGTCTTGCCGGCGCCGTTCGGCCCAAGCAGCGCGAAGATCTCGCCCCTGCGGATCTGGAGATCGATGCTCTTGAGCGCGACGAGGCCCGACGGATAGGTCTTGGTGAGGCCGGCGATCGAGACGACGGGTTCCATGCGCGCCGAACCATAGCGCATGCCGGCGGTGTGAGTGCAGCGGCCTTCACCCCGTGCTGGGGGCTGTGCCGACAGGGCACTGCTAGGGCGCCAGGAACAGGTCCGACTGCGCGACGGCGGCGATCAAGGCCCGGATGTCCAGACCGGCTGATTTGAACGCGGTATGGAGGCCGGTGACGGTGGCGTCGTCGGATGCGCCGATCGTTCGGCCCAGCGCGTACTGCAGCCAGTTTCGGCCCAGGCAGGACTGAACCTGGTCGATGTCGGTCAGAATGCCCACCAGGTCGACGGCGCCCTTGAACGAGGTGTCGACGCCGGCGCCGTTCTTGATCTTGCCGGTGGTGTCGACGGGCGAGCCGTTGTCCGTCGTACGGGCGTGGCCGACGGTGTCGAACCCTTCGAAGGCAAAGCCGATGGGATCCGTCAAGTCGTGACAGGTGGCGCAGGTCGCGCCGGCTACCTGTGCCTCCAGCTGCTGGCGGGTGGTGGGGTTCGGCGGCAGCGTCACCATCGGTGCCATGTCGCTGCTGGGCGGCGGTACGGCCTCGCAATAGAAACGACCGCGAATGAAATTGCCTCGATTCGTCGGGGCCGTGCGCGCGGGGTGTGAATTCATGGCCAGCAGCGACGGGTGCGTCAGCAGCCCGGCCCGTCCGGGGTCCAGGTTCACTTTCTGGAAGTCGGTGCCGGTGACATTCGGCAGTCCGTAAAGGACCGCCAGCCGTTCGTTGACATAGCTGAACTGACCGTTCATCAAAGTCTGGAAAGAGCCGTTCATGTCCAGTGTCACGGCGACGGCGAACGCCTCGGTCTCGCGGGCGGCGTCGGCACCCACGTCAGCGGTCCACTGCGGATACAAGGTC
>JAXDMH010000462.1:0-4935 GCA_034666225.1 Myxococcales bacterium | reverse complement strand
CTCAAGAAACACCTCCGAGCCTTCCTGGCTAGCTGGAACACGAACCCGACCCCGTTCGTCTGGACGAAGACAGCGCACACAATCGTGCGCGACCACCGCAAGATGCTTGCCCGTATCTCGCGGGAGGTGCACTAGTGCGCCTCCCGCGAAATAGCGTCAATGTCGAGGCCGACAAGCCGCGCCGGCAGCGAGGCGCGACGACGAGGAATACCCATAGGTATTGCGAGGAGGAGCAACGAAGCGGCCGGCGCGGATCGTCGGCCGAACATGACGATATTTCGCGGGAGGTGCACTAGCGTCAGCTGGCCCGGCCGGCAGTTGAGATCGCGCGCTTTTCCGGGAAGAATTGCCTCCTTGTTGCCCCCCTATGACGTGAAGTGGTGAAGAAGGGAAGCGCGCGACGCACCCTGTCAGCCGTCGGGTCCTCTGACTCCGAGGGGACGCCCAGCTGGCGGACCGAACGCGAACTGGTGCAGCAATGTGTCGCCGGCGATCAAGGCGCCTGGCGAGCCCTCTATGACCGCCACTACCGTGACGTCGACCGGCTGGTCGCGGCGCTGGGGATCAGCGACGCGGAGGGAGACGATCTCTGCCAGGAGATCTTCCTGCTGATCTATCGCTGCCTGCCCAGTTTTCGGGGCGAGGCCCAGCTGGGAAGCTGGATCTACCGGCTGGCCACCCGTGAAGCGATCCGTTTCGCCAAACGGCGCCGCCTGCGCCATCAGCTGGCTCAACTGTTCTTCCGTGAGCGTAAGCCCATTCTGCCGCCGGACTGGGCCGAGACCGAAGCGGGCCGGCGGCACTACTTGCAGCAAATCTTGTCGCGGCTGTCCCCCGAGCGGCGATTGGTCCTGGTGCTATCCGAAATCGAAGGCCTCCCGGTAAGCGAGATCGCGCGCATCGCAGACTGTGCTGAAAACACCGTCTGGACGCGTCTGCATCGCGCCCGCCGCGATCTGGCCAAGATGTCGGAGGGGGGCGTTCCATGAAAGAGACGGGAGACGAACCACGTTGGTTGGAAGACAGCGAAAAGGATCAGCATCGACTGCTGCGGCAGTCTTTGGACGAAGCGCCACACTGGGCGCACTCCGAGGTGCGGCAGCGGCGTCTTTGGACCCGGGTCGCCGATCCCGCGAACAGCGCGCGCGCCACGCGCAAGGCCTTCCGCACCGGCGCGCTGATCGCGTCGGCGCTGACGGTGCTGGTGGCGAGCGCGATCGAGCTGGTGCGATTCCGCGTCAGCGCTGATGACGTGCCAACACCTGTGGTCGCTGCGGCGCCCGCGGCGCCCGTCGTCGCTGCCGCGCCCGTCGCCGCAGCGCCGGCGCCGGCGCCGAATGTCGCCAAGGTGGACGGACCGACGCAGCCGAGCGAGGTCATCGAGACCGGTCCGGGCGAACGACGCACGCGTCAATTGCGCCAGAACGCCCGCGCCGACGTGCTGGCGTCATCGGTGCTGGTCGTCGACGAGACGGGCCGGCCGTCGGTGCGCAAGGGCCAGGTTCGTTTTCAGGTGGCCCACCAAACACCCGGGCAGCGGTTCTCCGTCCGCTTCGGCGGCTATGTCGCCGTCGTGGTGGGCACGCGCTTTGTGGTCAGCGTGCACGACACCAAGGCGGGCCTTGCATTGGGTCTCACCGTCGAAGAAGGCACGGTCGAGATCTGGCGCGGCGACAGCCACGTCGCGCGCGTGACGCACGGCCAGGCCTGGTCCAACGCCGATCCCGCCGCCGTCACACCGGTGACCCGAGTCCGTGCCACCACCAGCGTCAGCGCCAGCGTCACCTCCGTCGAGCCGGAGCTGATCGCCGCGCGCGCCGAGACCGACCCGCGCCGCGCCCTGGCCCTTTACGCCGCGCTGGCCGAAGGACAAGGACCGTCGGCCGAAAACGCGCTGTACGAGATGGCCGCCATCTACCAGGACAAGCTGGGCCAGCCGCTGTCGGCACTGGCCACCTGGGAGCGCTACCGGACTCGCTTTCCGGGCGGCCTGCTGCGCACGGAGACCGATCTGTCGATCGTCGACGCGCTGGCCAGCCTGGGCGAAAACGCCCGCGCCCTGTCAGAGGCCGTCGCCTTTTTGAAACGCTATCCCCGCACCGAGCGACGGGGCGAAGTGGCGCGCGTCGCCGGCGATCTGTCGCGCAGCCGCGGCGACTGCCCGTCAGCCGTCGGTTTCTACGCCATGGTTCTGAACGGTCGCAGCGAAGCCGATGATGCTGACGACGCCGCGTTCGGACACGCCGCCTGCCTGCTGAAACAAGGTGACGCCGCCGCGGATCAGGCGTTGCGCGGCTATCTGACCCGACATCCGACCGGTCGTCACGTCATTGAAGCGCGCAACTTGGCGTCGGCGGCGGCGTCAGCGACATCCACCGCGACGTCGCCGTAGGGGCGCGCACCGGCACCAGCCTAGCGGCAATGCCGTTCACTCAGCGGAGCTGCATTCGCTTCGCCTCTGTCCGTTCTCCGCTCCGGAGGAAGGTCGGACCGGAGTGACAGGCCGCGCTGGGCAGCGTGTCGTCATAGGGTAACCTCGATGCGCGGCCTGTCGCGAGGACCGAAACTGGCGGCCGGCGTGGCCCCAATATTTACGGACAGTCGCTGCCGCCAGTAGCGGGGGTTCCGCGGGTTCTGGGTCGATCTGATGTGGCGCGATCCACGCTACTGACGGCGCCATCGTCCGTGGTGGTTGTCCCATTCGGCGCCGTCAGTTTCGGTCCTCGGCGCAGGCCGCGCAGCAAGGTTGACGGAGGACGATAGGTAAACCAGCGCGGCCTGCACCTGCGGTCCGACCTTTTCCGGAGCGGAGGACAGATAGCGGCGACGTTAATGCCGCGCCATTAGTGAACGGTTGCGCCTATCGGTCGCGCCGCCGAGGCGATCGCCCCCGCGCCATCATTACGAGCCCAAGCAGCATCACCCCGACAGGAATAGCGGTCAGCGGATCAACCCCGGCCACACTGCACCCGGGCGTCTGATCGAAGTGCGACGGTGACGGCGATGTGACGACGCCGCCGTCCTGGCCCGAACTGCTGCCGGCGTCGGGGTGCGACGTGACCGGCGGCTGGGTGCCGGGCGGGATGCAGTAACCCTCGACGCAGACCTTGCCGCCGTCGCAAAGGTTCGTGCCGTTGTCGATGACGCCGTCGCAGTCGTCGTCGAAGGCGTTGCATTGTTCGGCGCGCGGCTTGCCCGGGGTGCAGACCACCGCCGTGCCGCATCCCTCGGCGGCGCGACGGCACCAGCCAGTGCCGCAGTAAGTGCGCGCGCCTTCGTCGACCATGCCGTTGCAGTTGTCGTCGCGGAAATTGCACATCTCCGGCGCGCCCGGATAGATGGTCGCATCGTTGTCGTTGCAATCCATGTTGCCGGCGCCGTAACCCTTGCCCGCGCCGCAGGTCATGATGAAGTTGGTCCCGGCGCCGAATCCGTCGCCGTCCTTGTCTTCATAGTACGGCTCGATCTTCAGGCCCTCGTCGATCATGCCGTTGCAGTTGTCGTCCTTGCCGTTGCACAGCTCCGGCGCGCCCGGAAAGACCTTTTCGTTATAGTCGTTGCAGTCGGTGTTGTTCACCGAGAAGAACATCGGTTTGGCGCAGTCCCTGATGGCCGGGAACACCATCGATCCAAAACCGTCGTTGTCGCCGTCGTTGTAGTAGTCGGTGCCCGGGCAACCGTAGGACATAGCCAGGTAGGCGTGTCCATCGCCGTCGCCGTTGCTGCTGCCATCGCCGTTGGCCGACAGCACCCAGGCTTCGAACGTCACGCCTCCCGGTGTGGTGGGCGCCGTCCACTGCACGCGGAAGGTCACGTTGCCACCCGCGGCCTGCTTGGGCGCGGTGTGAATGATCCCGGTGCCGCTCATCTGGGTCCCCTCACCGCTGATGACGGACAGGTTCCCCTTGCCGTTGGTGTAAAGGTACATCCCGGCCACCGGTCCGTTCACCGCGGGGATCGTCAGTGTCACCGTGATCGTCGCCCCCAGCGGCGCTGACATCATGCCGGCGTCGAGGATCGGCGTCGTCGACTTGCCGCCTCTGTGGCAGCCGACGCAACCTTGCGCGCCGATTCCGTTGCGCTTGGCGAACGTGCTGGTCGTCGACAGCAGACAGAGCAAACCCAACGACAGCGCCAACAACGTCCGCGGCCGGACGGTGGAAAATGCGCTGGTGGTGGATCGCGTCGGAAGCGCCGAACTGCACTGCACGCTTGCGGACCTCCAAGGCCAGTGTAGGGAGAAGTGGGGCCTTAGCAACCGATTTCCACAGACCAGCCTTGTGGCACGACCTGTTTAAGACGGGCGCCGACGACCCTGGTGTTCCTGGTCTTCGTTCTTCCTGGGCGTCCTCTGATCGCCATCGGCCGGCGCCGAGGAAGATCTCGAAAAGGACACGTTATCCTACCAGTGAAACCAGTACGCCAGCGAGTTGATTTTTCCGATTGGGAGCCCATGAGTTAAAGACGGCAGCGCAATGCTAAAGCTATTTCTTTTACGACACGGCGAGACGGAGTTCAGTCGGCGCGACCGCTTCTGCGGCGACATTGACGCCCCACTGACGGCGGCGGGGTTGGAGATGGCCCAGGCCTTCGCCGCCGAGCACCGCGCCATCACCTGGCGCGGCATTTTCACCAGCTCGCGGCGCCGCACCATCGAGACGGCGCGCCCACTTGGCGAGCAAATCGCGTTGGCTCCGACGGTCGACGGCCGTCTGGACGAAATCTGCTACGGCGACTGGCAGGGCCGATCGAAACAGGAGGTCGCCGCGCGCGACGTGCACCGCTATCGCCTGTGGTTGGACAACCCAGCCACGGGCGTGCCCGGCGGCGAGTCGGTGGCGGCCGTGGCCGATCGCGCGGCCGCCCTGGTCTTCGGCCTGCGAGGCAACGTCGGGGCAGGCAACGTGCTGCTGGTGGGGCACAAGACCGTCCTGC
>JAXDMH010000461.1:0-4093 GCA_034666225.1 Myxococcales bacterium | reverse complement strand
GCGGTCGGTGTGGGGGGCGGATGGAAATTGTCGCGGCGGTGTCGTCGACCGAAGGGATCACGCGAACCTGGAAAATCTTGGGCTGCCGACCGCCCCTCCTGCCTTCCACTCGGCCCGACCGCCGCCGCAGACCGAGTTGCCGTTCGCCGGCGCCGAGTTCGGAGCCGACCCGCCCGCCCACGAGAATTCGGCGCCTGATTTGTTTTGGCTGCCGACCCTGGCCAGCCCGAGCGCAAATTCGCCGGGGGAAAGGCGGCGTCTGTCCTGGCGTACGCCCGGTCCTTGTTTTCCCCGCCGGAAGGGGCGGTTTGGGGAGACATCCCGAGGAGGGCAGTAGACAGAACGCCCAAAACTCGGCCAATGACGCAGCCGAATAAGTGGCCTTACTCTGCCTGTCCTCCGGAAGTTTAAGGCGGCAGCACAAGCGCTGGATGCCGTCGGTGCTTTCCTTGCCGACAGGCTGCAGGCGCACGCGAGGCCGTAAGTACGACGCACCACCGAGCGCGCTGGTCAGGACCGGCGGCGGTGCAGAGTCAGCGCGAGCATCAGAGCGGCCAGACCGAGCCACGACAATCTGGGCGCGTGGCCGCCGGTCGTGATGGAGCAGCGGGCTCACTCTGGAAACACAAACGCCACCTCTTCCGAATTCCCGAAGGGAACCAGAGTCTGGCCGCGAAAGTCGGATCCTGACATTTCTAAACAGCCAATATCGGACATTTGCATCTAGTCCAGGCACGAAAGCGATCGACATTTCCTTCTCTCGTTGACATTGATGGCCGCGAGGCGCTGATGTGGTTTGGTGACTCAAGTTTGCGGTTTACCGCGGAGTGCCCCAAAGATCCGCGTGTCGTTTACTGCCTGCTTGTTCATCGACCAATTGCTGCTCGGCATCGTTTCCATCGACGCCTGTCGCTTCGTTGAAATCGCCACCAAGTAGCCAGGAGAAAGACTCATGTCGCGCGCTGTCCTTCCACGTCGAACGGTCCTCCGCGGCATGCTGGCTGGCGGCGTCAGTGTCGTGATTCCGCTGCCGCGCATGGCCGGCATGCTCAACGACAACGGCACCGCCTACGCCTCCGGAGCGGCGCTTCCGTTACGTTACGGAACCTGGTTCTTTGGCAATGGCATGAACCCGCCGGAGTGGGTACCTACCACCACGGGTTCGGGCAACGCCTGGACGCTCAGCACGGCGCTGATGCCCCTGCAGCCGGTCAAGTCGTATCTGCAGGTCATTACCGGGCTGACCAACAAGACCCCAATCAACCCCGGGCACAAAGCGCGCCCCGCCGCCGCGCTGACGGGCGCGACCGCTGTTGGGGCGGATGTGCAGTTGCCTTCCATCGATCAAGTGTTGGTTCCGATCCTCAACGCGGGGGCCATGCCTGCCTTGCCCAATGGACTGCACGTTGGGATCTCCAACACCTCAGGCGCGGGGGCGCTGGATCTGAGGGTATCGTTCCGAGGCCCGAACGCGTCGAATCCTCCGGAATACGACCCGGCAGCCGTCTTCAAACAGCTGGTCATGTTTGGAGGCAGCAATCCCACCGGTGGCACGATGGGGCCATCGGGGCCAGACCCTGAGCTGGCCCATCGCAAGCGGGCTCTCGACGCCGTCGTCGACAGCGCTGCATCGCTGCGAGCGCGCCTCGGCAAGGCCGATCAAATCCGCTTGGACCAGCACCTGGTCGGGGTGCACCAGATCGAAGATCAGATCGCCATCCTGTCGACGATGCCCAGGACCCCGACGACGAACGCGAAGCTCGTCGACCCGGCGGTGGCCTATCCCAACATGGGCGCGGTTGGATCGATCACCGCGTTGCGCAGCAAGGCGATGTCCGACCTGGTTGTCTTCGCGCTGGCCACGGACCTCACGCGCGTCTTCAGTTACATGTTCACGTGTGCGGCCTGCCACGGCAACTACGCCGACGCAGGTTTGGATCCGGTCACCTTCCATGAGGACTACGGGCACCGCAGGAGTCCCAAAGGGGGAGCCTACGCAACCCAGGGCTTCTTGACCGGCGTGAAGTACGCCATGACCAATTTCAACGACACGCTGACGCGCATGATGAATTGCGCCGATGGTGCCGGGAACCTGCTCGACAACTCGGTGGTCTACTCCACCTCGTGCACGAGCGAGTCGCAGACCCACAGCGGCAACGACTTCCCAACCTTGGTCGCGGGCAAGGCAGGCGGCAAGCTGAAGACAGACCAGCACCTGCGTTTGGTCAATGGGCCGCCGGGAACGACCGGGGCACCCAACGGCGATAACCAGGCCAAGGTACCGTACACGTTGCTGACGGCACTGGGGCGGCCCGAGAGTCCCTGGGGGATGGGGGCTTCGCAAGCCACCACCGGCATCCCGGCGCTGCTGGTATAGCGGCGCGGTCTGACTGCGTGCTGCCGCGGGCAGTCGCCACGGTGATTGCGGGCGCGCTTCTGACGGCCTGCCACGGTGGAAGCGAACGGGCAGCGGACGACGGCGGCAGCGGCGGCGATGCGGCGCTGGCGTCCGATGTGAGTCCTTCGGAAGTCGAGGCCGCCGGCAACGGCAACGATGGTGAGCCGCCCAGTTGCCGAGCGCCTGGCCAGGGACTGACCACTTGCGGTGCTGATGGCGACAGCTGCTGCGCCAGTCTGGAAGTGGCCGGCGGGACGTATCACCGGACGTTCACGGTGATGAACGGCGAGCCGACGGGACTGGCGGATCCGGCGACGGTCAGCACGTTCCGCCTCGACAAGTACGAAGTGACGGTGGGACGGTTCCGGCGGTTCGTCAGCGCCTGGAACGGCGGGGCCGGCTTCACGCCGCCGGCCGGCTCTGGAAAACACGGCCATCTGAACGCCGGTCTGGGGCTGGCGAACAGCGCGGTCGCTGGGACCTACGAGACAGGGTGGAGTGAGTCGGACGACGGGCGCATCACTCCCACCGACGACAATCTTGGGTTGTGCAGCGGGTACGCGACCTGGACGCCGTCTCCTTCGTCCCAGGAGAACCTCCCCATCAACTGCGTGAACTGGTGGGAAGCCTATGCGTTCTGCATCTGGGACGGCGGCTTCTTGCCGACCGAGGCAGAGTGGAAGTACGCCGCCGCGGGCGGCAGCCAGCAACGCGAGTTCCCCTGGGGCTCGACAGCGCCGGGAACGGAAAATCAATATGCGATCTACGGTTGCTGCTATCCCGCGGGCGCCGGCAGCTGCACAGACACGTGGTGCGACGGCGCCAGGAACATCGCGCCGGTGGGAACGGCCAGGCTGGGGGCGGGCGCGTGGGGCCAGCTGGATCTCGCCGGAAGTTTCTGGGAGTGGAACCTGGACTTTTATCCCGACGACGCCGCCTTCGTCGATCCTTGTACGAATTGCGCCTCTCTGACGGCAGCGCCCACGCGGGTGGTCAAGGTCGGCAACTTCGCCGAAGGCCCTTACTATCTCCCCAACTGGATTCGCTATGACTACGACCCTGGCAATCGGGAGATTTACCTCGGCTTTCGTTGCGCGCGCGCGCCCTGAGCGAGGTAACCTGAGTCCATGCGCCGTTGTGCTCTTCGCGCGTTGCTGATCCTGCTCGTGGCTGGATGCCAAGGCGCGACGACGACGCCCGGCCCCACGACGACGCCAGGAAGCCCCGATGGTCTTCGGGACGGTGCCGTGGTGACAGTGCCGCTGGAGATCGCGGCAGGTTCGACGATGACGATCCCCGCGGGCGCCCAGATCGTCGCGGCGCCGGGCATCATCATCACCGTGCGCGGCGTCCTGACAGTCGCCAGCGCCGGCGCGCACGCGCGCATCGCGAGCGCGGCGCCACACCCCGATCAGACTCACGCCTGGGGCGGCATCGTCGTCGAGAGCGGCGGACGCCTCGAGGCCGACGGGCTGGACCTGGCGGGCGCCGCCACGGCGTTGACCGTCAACCCGGGCAGTCTGGGTGCGCGCTATGACAACGGCACGATCACGGACGCCCAGCAGCCGTTCCAGGTCGCCGCGGGGGCGCGCCTGGACACCCAGCATGCGACGGTGGTGAACGCGGGCGCGGCCAGCGACATCAACGGAGAATTTCACGCCTCTTATCTCGACTACGAGACCTCGGCCGACGTGG
>JAXDMH010000460.1:0-8342 GCA_034666225.1 Myxococcales bacterium | reverse complement strand
GGATCGGCCTCGCGCACGTCGCCGATGCTGTCCACCAGCAGGCTGGTGGGGCCGTCGGGACCACGCAGGATGACGTTCATGGGTGGCGGCGCATCGGTGTCGGCGCCGTCGCCGCCGTCTGTCGCGGACAGTCCCAGGCAGCGTCGCAGATCGATGGCCATGACGATCTGCCCGCGCAGGTTCATGAGGCCCCGCACTGCCGGCGCCGCCAGGGGGACGCGGGTGATGGGCTGGTTGCGAACGACCTCCTGCACGCGATCGACCGACACGCCGAACCAGTAAGGACCGACGGTGAACGTGCACAGGGAGTGCGGCTCCATGGGCAGGTTCATGCGGCCACTCCGGGAAACAGGCTGGCCGGCGCCAGACGAACCAGGCGCTGCAGGTCGACAAGCTGGGTGACCTTTTGCCCGATCACCAGGCAGCCGGCCATTTCGCCGGCCGCGCCTTCGTCCGAAGCCGCCGGCACCAGCTGCTCGACCACGTCGACGATCTGGCCGACCATCAGCCCCACCTGGCGCTGCCCGTCGCTGTAGACCACCACGGGGACCCTGTCGCCGGCCGCTGGCGGGTCAGCCGCCCGGTGCGTACCCGCGCGCCGCGCGATGAGATCGCCGATCTCCACCAGCGGCAGGATCTCGCCGCGATACTGGACCACGTGCCGTTCGGCCACCCGCTCCAGCATCGACGGCGGGAACTCTTCCAGTCGCGCCACGCTGGACAGCGGAACGGCCATGCGCCGGCCGTCGCGCGTGACGAACAACAGCAGCGTCTGCGGCTGGGGCCCCGCCGGCAGCGGCGCGGCGGCCTCGCTGGTCCGGCTGGCGGGTTTGACCGAGGTGACGTTGGCCTGCTTGGCCAGCTCCAGCACGTCCAGGATCAGCGCGACCCGTCCGTCGCCGCGGATGGTGGCGCCGGCGAACACGCCCAGCGACTTCAGCGCGGGCGCCAGCGGCTTGACCACGATCTCCTCGGCGTCGTGGATGCGATCGACGACCAGTCCGAACAGCCGGTTCTCCGCCTCCAGAACGACGATGTTCACGGTGGCGTCGCTGCCCGTGGGCGGGTCGCCCAGACCCAGGGCGCGGCCAAGATAGACCAGGGGCAGAAGCTGGCCCCGCAGCCGGTACACCGGCGCGCCTTGCACCAGCTCCACGCCGTGGCGGGCGCGTGTTCCTTCCAGCCGCACCAGCTCGCGCAGGCTGGCCTGCGGGATGGCAAAGCGATCGCCGTCGCTGATGACGATCAGCGCCGGGATGATGGCCAGGGTCAGCGGGATCTTGATGCGGAAGGTGGTCCCGACGCCGGCGCGGCTCTCCACCTCGACCAGGCCGCCGATCTTCTCGATGTTGGTCTTGACGACGTCCATCCCCACGCCGCGGCCCGACACGTTGCTGACCTGCGCCGCCGTCGAGAACCCGGGCAGGAAGATCAGCGCCTGCAGCTCGCGATCACTCATGCGGGCGGCGTCCTCGGCCGTGACCAGGCCGCGGTCGACGGCCTTGGTGCGGATGGCCGGCAGGTTGATCCCGCGACCGTCGTCGGAGATCTCGATGTTCATCTGACCACTCTGGTGATAGGCGCGAATGACCAGGCTGCCCTCGGCCGCCTTGCCCTGGGCCTGGCGGTCGGCGGGGGGCTCGATGCCGTGATCGACGCAGTTGCGGATCAGATGCGTCAGCGGATCCTTGACCGCCTCGATGATGGTCTTGTCCAGCTCGGTCTCGCGCCCCTCGGTCTGCAGACGCACCTGCTTGCCGCAGACGCGCCCCAGGTCGCGGACCACGCGCGGCAGCTTGTCCAGGATGGTGGCGATGGGCAGCATGCGCGTCTTCATCATGCTGGACTGCAACTCGGTGGTGATGTGGTTCAAGCGCTGCGAAGTGGCCGCGAACGTTTCATCCGCGACCCGCGGCGCCATCTGCAGCACCTGGTTGCGGGCCAGCACCAGCTCGCCCACCAGGTTCATCAGCTTGTCCAGCAGGCCCACGTCGACGCGCACAAATCCATCGACGGCGCTGACCACCCGCAGCTCGTCGGGTTCGGTGGCGGTGGTGGACGGCGCGGGTGAAAGCTCCGGCGCGCGGGCCGCGTCCGCGTCGGCGCTCTGCAGTTGAACCAGCCGCGCGATCAGCTGTGCGTGGTCGGCGGTCCCTTCGTCGCCGCCGCCCTCGATGCGCCCCAGGATCCCGCGCATGGTGTCGGCCATCTCCAGCAGCGCGGTGACCATCTCCGCCGTCGGCCGCAGCTCGCCGTCGCGCAGCTTCGACAACAGGTTCTCCGCCGCGTGAGCGACTGCCTCCAGGCGCGGAAACCCCATGAACCCGCAGGCGCCCTTGATGGTGTGGACGCGGCGAAAGACGCTGGCCACGGTGTCCGAGCTGGCGGCGCTCCCCTCCAGCGCCAGCAATTCGCCGTCCAGCACGTCCAGGTTCTCGCGCGCCTCGCTCAGAAACTCGGCGACGATCTCGTCCAGCTCGACGGTCATGCGCCTTTCCCCATCGTCGCGCGACACGCGAACCCGGTGCTTGCGCACAAACGCCTACCATCAAGGTTTCCCTTGCCGTCGGGCCTCATGATCATTAGATCGGCTAAACCGTCGGCGCCCTTAAGGTCAGGTCGCGAACAAGCCGCGGACAAGACTGCGCAAATCGCCCAGGTTCCGGGACATACTGCCGGCAGGTTGGCGCGGTTGAACCAGGTCCCCCCGGGTGGCGTCGGCTGGGCATCAACAACGCTGGCGCGCCTTGTCGTCGGCGTGGCGGCGCTGGCGGTGGTCTTTCTGGTCGCTGACCCGGTCGCGGCCGCCCAGCGCTGCCCGGCGCCGGCGCCGGTTCTTTCCGCGACCAGCGCCGCCCTGGAAGAGATCGATCCCGCGCAGCGGCTGGCCTGGATCAACGCGCATCTGTCGACGACGGCGCGGCGGGCGCGGTTGTGGACGTGGGGGTGGGGCGCCGGCCTGGTGGCGGCCACGGTGGCCAACGCGGTGCCGCTGGCCTTCGTGTCGGCGGACCAGCGCATCGACTGGTATGTGGGCGCCGGAACCACCGTCATCGGCATCGTCCCCCTGTTGATCGCGCCCCTTGACGTCATCGCCGATGCCCGCGTCTTGCATCAGCAGGTTGCCGCGCGCGCCCAGCGCGCAAACGACAGCGACGACGCCAACGCCGATGTTTGCCGGCTGCTGGCCGACGCAGAAACGCGGCTGCTCCGTGACGCCACCAACCAGGCCGATGGCCAGCGCTGGTGGCTGCACGTCGGCAACGTGGTCCTCAATACGGGCGTGGGGCTTTTCCTGGGCCTCGGGTATCACCACTGGGGCGCCGGCGCGCTGAACGCCATCAGCGGCTCCGCGATCGGCGAGGCCATCATCCTGACCCAGCCGACCGGCAGCATCGACGACCTCAACGTGTACCGATCAGGCGCGCTGGCAGGCGCGCCGGGGCCGGTGTCCCGCCAGCTCACCTATCGCGTGGTTTTCTAGAATCTGAAGGTAGACTGCAGGGGAAGGTGGCGGTGTCGTTCTCCAGAACGTGGGCGATTTTTCTTTGTGCGGTTCGCGCCCTCTGGCGCCACAAGTTGCGCAGCGGCCTTTCCACCCTGGGCGTCACCATCGGCATCGCGGCCGTCGTGCTGGTGGTGGCCATTGGCAGCGCCGGCTCTGCTCGCACGGCCGACCAGCTGACCCAGCTGGGCGACAACCTGGTGTGGGTCGAGGCTGGCTCGCGCAACGTCAACGGCGTGCGGACCGGCAGCCACGGCACGACGTCGCTGACGATGGGCGACCTGGACGCCATTCGCGCCGAGGTGCCGCTGATCAAGAGCGCCACGCCCAACGTCGACGGCACCGTTCATCTGGGCTTCAGCCGCCGCAACTGGACCACGCACTACCGCGGCGTCGGTCCTGAATACGTCGACATCAAGACCTGGAAGATCGAACAGGGGGCCGTCTTTTCCAGAGGCGACGTCGATGCGGCGGCGAACGTCTGCTTGATCGGGCAGACCGTCCGGCAGCAGCTTTTCGGGGACGAGTCGCCCCTGGGACAGATGATCCTGGTCGAGCACCAGGTCTTCCTGGTGGTCGGCGTGCTGGCCGCCAAGGGGCAGACCGGCTGGGGCCAGGATCAGGACGACACCATCGTGTTTCCATACACGACGGCGCAAACGAAGATCCGGGGGAAAGGGTTCAGCTGGCTGGACGACATCCTCTGTTCGGCCGTCACGGCCGAGGCGGTCGGTCCGGCCATCGATCAGATCGTCGGGTTGCTGCGGCAGCGCCACGGCATCGCCCCTGGCCAGGATGACGATTTCAACATCCGGCGGCCCGACGAGATCATCAAGGTGCAGATCGAGACCGCCAAGACGTTCGCCTTGTTGCTGGTGGCGGTGGCGTCGATCTCGCTGCTGGTGGGCGGCATCGGGATCATGAACGTCATGCTGGCGTCGGTGACCGAACGGACCCGCGAGATCGGTTTGCGGCTGGCGGTGGGCGCCACCCGGACGGCGGTGCAGCTTCAGTTCCTGGCCGAAGGGGTCATCCTCAGCCTCTTTGGTGGCGCGCTGGGCGTCCTGCTCAGCATCGCCAGCGCCTTCGCCGTCGAGCGCGCGCTGGACTGGCCGATCGCCATCTCGCTTCAGGGGATGGTCCTGGCCAGCGCGTTCTCCGTGGCGGTGGGCGTCTTCTTCGGTTTCTATCCGGCGCGTCGCGCCTCGGTGATGGATCCACTCGAGGCGCTGCGCCACGAATAAGGCGGGTACCGCCCGGTCGGATCATTCAGTTCGAAAGGCCGGGCAGAACGGGTGTCTCTTCGTTCGCCACCGCTTTCAAGGCATCGGGATCCAGTCCCAGCGCCCGCAAGATGGTGGGCGCCACCTGCGACGTCACCACGGGCGTCTTCAGCGTGCGGCGTTTCAGGTGCGGGTTTGAAACGATGAGACCGACGTTGGTGTCGCCGAAGCTGAAGCCGCCGTGCTCGGCGTTCTTCTTCTTCGACGTCGTGTAGATCGTGCCGTACGTCGGCTGCACGATGATGTCGGGCGTGCGGCTGTCCGTCAGCGGGTTGTTGAACTTCAGCTGCAGGTCATCACCGGACATCACCTGGTCAATGAACAGCGCCTTGGCGTTGGTGTTCAGGTAGGCGGTGACCGCCGGCGTCTGGCTCTGGTCGGCCAGCCAGATCAGCGCGACGTCGTCGTCCATGACGAACCCGCAGGCGCCGGTGGCGCAGCTGGCCGCGCTGACGATCGCCTGCGCCGCGGGATCACCGGCCGCGCCGGGCAGCGCCGCCACCAGGTCGCCGAAGTGGCCCGGCTTGTTCACCTGCGCCGGGTTGATGGGCGACTGCCCGTGCTTGGCGGTGACGATGATCAGCGTCGAATCGAAGATCCCCTGGTGCTTGAGGCAGTCGATCATGCTCTGCAACGCCTGGTCGGTCTTCTCCAGGCCGTACGTCAGCACGGCGCTGGGTGTTCCGGAGCCGTCCTTGTATCCACCCGGTTGACCGTTCAGCAGAGGATCGGTGTCGTCGGTGCAGCTGCCGTCAAAGTTGTTCATCGACAGCTTCTGACCGACGCTGACCGCCTGGAAGTTCATGCCAAAGACGGCGGGCACGCCCGGCGAGTGGGTGGCGTTGTGGTTGCGTCCCTGGATCTGGTTCAGGATGGCGGCCACCTTTTTCTGATCATTTTTCACCGTGCAGACGACGTCAAGCGTGGCGTCGAACCCGTCGACGTTGGTGATCTCGGGCGTGTACAGATCGGCCACGCCCTTGCCGGACGGCCCGTTGACGAGATCGTAGGCGGGGTGCTTGTCAGCCCAGGCGGTCTGACCGCCGGCGGCGCGCACCACCTCGAACAGGGTGTTGCTCTTGATGAACTCGTGCGGGAAGACCGGCACGCACTGGCCCTGCTGGTTCCGGCGCCGAGGCAGCTTGGTCGGGTCGATGACGTCCTGGGAGACGTGCGCGGCGTTGTAAAGATCGATGCTCTCATCGAAGACGATCATGTTTCCGGGCTGGCCGCTGCACGCGGTGTTGGTGGGATCGAACAGCGTGCGGTCATAGCTGACGTCATAGAACACCCCGTGGCTGATCGGCGATCCGCCGGTCACCAGCGCCAGCAGCCCCGGAAAAGAATCGCTGTGGACAGGCAGGCGGGCGTTGCTATAGGTGACGCCGTGCTGGCCAAGCGTGGCCAGCGCGGAATGCGGATGGCTGGCGACGAAGCGGCTGACATCCAGGGCGTGCAGCCCGTCGATGCTCAGTAGAAGAACGTGATCGACCAGGTCATCTCTATCGCGTCCGCCCTTGGCGAACAGCGGCGTGGGAATACAAAGCGCGAGGACAGCGATGGCTTTTTTGTAGCGCATGGAAGACTCCAGGATGTGGTGAACGAAGTCGGCCCTCATGCAGAGCGACTGACTGTCACGGCGCAAGGTGACACGCGGCGAGGGACGGGGAAGAAACTCTTCGCCAACGCTCTGGTGACTGGTTGGTGAACGTCGGGCGGCGGGCGGTCGGTTCACTCGTCGTTCGAAAAAAATCGAACCTTAAATTCCCGGATGCGCACCGGTACCGGCACGCCATTCTTCTGGCCGGGGGTGAACCGACAGGCCTTCAGCGCGGCAATGGCCGCTGCGGTGAGGCCGTGGTCCAGGCCGCTCACGACGTGAATCTCGGTGGCGCGACCGTCGGCGCTGACCACCAGACCCAGAACGACCGTGCCTTCGATCCCCGCCTGCTTGGCCTCGTCGGTGTACTTGGCCGTGCAGCGCCCCTGCGGCAGCGGCATGCTGGTGACCTCGTAGGCCTCCACCGGCTCGCCCGCGCTCTTGCTCGGTTGCTTCTCGCCGCCGCCGGCACCCGACGGGCGCACCGGGCTGCCGATGGGCAGGGCCGGTCCACCGCCGGCCTGCGAGGTTGATTCCATGGACACGCCGAAGACCGGGCCGGTGGCGCTGTCACCGGGCGGCGGCGAACTGTCGGGGGGCAGAACATCCTTGGGGATCACCTGACGGTCGTTGGTCGGCGTGGGCCGGGCACGCGCCAGCGCGCGCGGGGCGGCCTTGGGCGTCGCCACTGGCGTGGGGGTGGCGGGCTCGGGCGGCGGCTCGGGCGTGGGGGGCGGCGACACCACGCGGATCGAGACCAGGCGCTTGCTCGGGGCGTCTTGCCGTCTGGGCAGCCGGCGCATTCCGTCGGCAAAGGCCACGTGGGCCGCCACCGACAGCACCACGCAGACAACTATGCGACGGTCGACGATCACTTTCCTTCCGGAGGCGTCATGGCTGACGGATCGATCTGGATAGCGAACGCCGTTACCCCCAGCGACTTGATGACGTCTAAAACCCAGACAACCCGGCCGTGCGAGACCGCCCGATCGCCCGAGATGACCGCCTGGGTTTTTGGATCGCGGGCCACGGCGTCGGCGACGTCCTTGCGCAGGCCGTCCGGCGTGGTCGGCTTGCCGTTCAGGTACAACGCCCCTTCGCGGGTCAGCGTCACCGCCAGCGTCGTCGGATTCAGGGTGGTGCTCTGGCTGGCGCGCGGCAGCTCGACCTCGATGGCCTGCTTGGCGATCAGGTTCGCCGTCAACATGAAGATGATCAGCAGCACCAGCATGATGTCCACCAGCGGGGTGACGTTGATGTCGGCGATGATGCCGCGCCGGCGGGTCGTTCCAGCCATCACGCCTCCTTTCGCTCGCCGGCCGCCGCAGTCGCCGGGGCGGTCGCCGTCGCGCCTGGGTTCTTGTCGACCTTCAGCAGGGCCAGGATCTCGTGCGCCAGGACCTCGGCCGCGGAGGTCGAACGTTCGACGTGGCGGGTGAAGGCGTTGTACGTGGCCACCGCCGGCAAGGCCACCAGCAGCCCGACGCCGGTGGCCACCAGCGCCTCGGCGATGCCGGCCATGACCGCCTGGGTTCCTTGCATCGAGGCGCCGGCCAGATCGTGAAAGGCGCGAATGATGCCCAGGACCGTGCCGAACAGGCCGATGAAGGGCGCGTTGTTGCCCAGCGTTCCCAGAAAAGCCAGCCGGCGTTCAGAGCGGGCCCGCTCCTGTTCGATGGCGCCCGCCTTTCGCTCGTCGACGGCGGCCAGACCGTCGCCGGCGTGGCCGAGGCAGGCGCGCGCCACGGCGGCCTCCATCGATCGCCGGTCCGTCAACTTGGCCAGCGCCGCGCCGGGGCCCGCGCTGCGCAACGCCGCCAGGGCGTCCGCGATGGCGCGGGTGGGGCGGCGCTCTTGCAGGAAAAACCACAGCCGTTCAAGCATCACGGCCAGCGCGGCCACGCTGAGGCCCATCAGCAGGTAAAGAACCCAGCTTGATCCGGCGCGGAGCATC
>JAXDMH010000459.1:0-10516 GCA_034666225.1 Myxococcales bacterium | reverse complement strand
CGCGGTTTCGGCGCGGATGGTCTCGGCCGCTTGCTGCAGCACCTTCTTGCCGTTTTGCAGGCGCAGGTGCGCGCGGGCGATGCGCTGCTCGAGATCGGGCAGCGGCAATTCCAGCGAGCGGCGCCGGATGGCCAGGCTCTGGCGCACGAACGTGGCCAGTCGAGTGGCGTCGCCCAGGGCGTGGTCCAGCAAGAGGCGCCGCCGTTCGTTGGCCACCGTGGCCCCCAGCTGCGCCTCGAAGGCCGGCAGCCCCGATTCCTCCCGTTTGCCGGCCAGGGCGCGCTTGGCCGAAACCGGGAAAATCGCCGGTTCGGCAACAATGGCGCCCAGGTGCTTGCGCGCGAAGGCCAGCGTCTCGGCCAGCTCGGCGGCGTCCAGCAGATCGGCCTTGGCCACCACGAAGATCAACCGATCGCGCGTCGAGCGCAGGATGCGCTCCTCGAGAAACTGACGCTCTGACGCGGTCAGGATCTGCGTGGCGTCCAGCAGGAACACCGCCGCGTCGGCGCGCGGCACATAGCCGTAGGTGATCTCCGCGCGTTGTTCGTTGATGTCGTTGACGCCGGGCGTGTCGACGATGGTCAGGCGATCGCGCAGGATGGCCGCCGGGTGGGTGACCTCGACGTGGTGGATGGCGACGTCGCGCTTCGCCGTCAGGCCGTCGACGGTCAACCACTGCCCCAGAGCCACGGCGCTAGCGGCGTCGATGCTCTGTTTTTCGCCCGATTCGAAGACCAGCGTGGCGGTGGGGCGCGGGCCATGGACGATGTGGGTCAGCACGGCGGTGGTCGGGGTGATGCCGACCGGCAGCACCGATTCGCCCAGCAGCGCGTTGATGAACGTCGACTTGCCGTGATTGAACTCGCCCAGCACGACGACCGAGAAACGTTCCTCTTCCAGCTTGGGAATGCGCGTGTCGCGAATGTCGCGCGCCGTGGAGGTCATCCCCGCGGCTTCGGCGGCGCCGGCCAGGCTCTCCAGCGCGGCGCGAATGGAGGCCTTGCGGGTGGTGGCGGTGGAGTCGCTCATTTGATGATCGCCAGCAGTTCGGCCACCCGGGCGTCGCACTCTTCCTTGGAGATGCCGCTCGGTCCGTCGGACGCCTCGCCGATCATGCTGCGAAAGTAGGCGGTCGACGCAAACAGGCGCAGGGCAGCCACCCGCTTGGGCAGATAGGGGTGGGTGTGGAAAAGTTCATCGAACCGACCCGGCCCGCGAGCGGCCTCGTCAAGCTGGGCCAGGTAGGCGTCCATGTTGATGTCGCTGTACAGCTTGCGCGAGCCCAGAGCCAGCTTGACCAGCGCTGCCACCGACACGTCCAGGCTGCGCGTGCAGATGAGGCCCGTGCGATCGCAGGTGATCTCCGCGCGGCGGGCCCAGGCGTTCAGGGCCAGCACCGCCGGCTTCACCGTCCAGCGCAGGAACATGTTGGCGGCGCGGGTGAGAAAATAAAGCGTGGTCATGTAGACCACGTGGTTGTTCTGGATGTGACCGCATTCGTGGCCGATGACGTCCAGCAACTCGGGCTCGCTGAGGTGATCGATCAGCGCGGCGTTCACCACGATGTACGGATCGTCGGTGGTGCCGAAGGTGTGGGCGTTCAGCGAGCCGATGTTGGGCGAGACATAGATCGTCGGCTGGGCGATGCGCAGGGTCTCGGCGCAACGGACCGCCAGGTTGTAGACGCGCGGGAACTGCTTGTCGGTGACCTTGACGGCGGTGCCCAGCATCCGGCTCTTCTCAACGCTTTGCCAGAGGCGCACGGTCGCCTCCACGGTCAGCGTGACCGGCTTGATCCGGTCCAGGGCGGCCCGTACCTTGATGTCGCCGCCATAGGCATAGGCGGCCCCCTCCCGGGAACGGGTGGACGCCTCGCCTTTGCGCGTGGCGACGTATTGTGAGAACGACAGATCAATCTGGGGTTTGGGCACGGACCACCTCGGTGATAATAGAATAACCCTCGGTTCCCACCATGACGATGACCAACGCTGCCAACAGCGCCCCGCTTGTCGACCCTGCCGCCTCGCCTTTGAGCGATGGCGAGCTGGGCTTCATGCGCCGGGCGCTGACGGCCGCCGAAGAGGCCGCCGGGCGCGGCGAGGTGCCGGTGGGCGCCGTGGTGGTGCTGGACAATCAGATTGTCTCGGTCGCGCACAACGAACGCGAGAACGGCAGCGATCCGACGGCGCACGCCGAGATCCTGGCGCTGCGCCGGGCCGCCGCCAGCCTGGGCAGCTGGCGCCTGTGCAACGCTGACCTCTACGTCACCATGGAACCGTGCCCGATGTGTGCCGGCGCGCTGGTGAACGCGCGCATCCGGCGGCTTTACTTCGGGTGCGACGATCCCAAGGCCGGCGCCGTGCGCACGCTGTATCAGCTGCTGGATGACCGGCGCCTCAACCACCGGGTCGAGGTGGTGCCGGGCGTGCTGGCGGCAGAAGGTGCCGCCCTGTTACGCAGCTTTTTCGGCCGCCTGCGCCGCTAGCGCTCGCTTCGCTCGCTACGTGGAAGGGGCCTACTGGCCCCTCCCACGAGCCCTCCCCAGCGCCTCTTGCAAGGTGAGCCGGCGCGGCGGAGCCGCGCCTCCCGATTACTTAGAAGGCTCCTTAGCCGCCGGCGGGCGATAGCACAAAGGGATAGCTGACGATGGTGAGGCCGCCGCCCTTCGGTTGTGGGAAGGTCCAGCGCCGGACGGCCTGGGTCATGCAACCTTCCAGCGAGGCGAGGTGCAGCGTCGAGTCCTGGACGGCGGAAGACGCCACCTGGCCGCTGGGCGTGATGGCGAATTGCACGACGATCCGACCACTGAGCGTGGGGTGACGGGGCAGCTCCTGTTCGTAACAAAAGCGAACCTCATTGAGGTGCGCGCGGATGATGCGGCGGACGATCTCCTTGTCCAGGCTGCCGCGCGCGACTGGTTGACCCACTCGCACATCGGGCAAGATCTGCTTTTGGCGGCCGGGGAGTTTGCTTGGATCGCCGATACCAATCGTTCCTCCGCCGTCGCGCCGCCCGGGGCCGATGCTTGTTAACGGACCACCGAGACCGATGATGCCGTCACCCTCGCCGGCGTCGCGGGCGCCGGTGCCGCGTGTTCCCACTCCGCCCAGGCCCCACGACGGTGATTGCGACGGATCGCCATCCAAGCTGCCCAAGATCGTGTCGGCGTCGCGACCGAGGGCCTGGCCGCGCGAGAAGATCGACCTTACGGTCGCCGACTGCGAACGACCGATGAGACTGACCAGCGTGACGGGCGTTGGCGATTCGCGCAATTCGAAGCGCGGGCTGTCTCCCTTGATCGCCAGCTTGGTGGGGCGCGGCGCCTTGCGTGCGTCCGGTCGCCCGGAGGTGCCTGGATCGGAAGACGCTGCGCCGCGCCGGGCGTTTTCGCTTCTGCGATCGCCGCCGGCCGCGCCGACAGTGGGTGGTGGGGCCGGGACCTCCGGCGCGCGGATGAGAAACTTGTCCAGGCGCGCGGCAGCGCCGTCGAAATCCAACGACAGCGCCTTGCGATCGGGCGGAATGAAGGCCATCACGCCGGCCACGGCCGCCGTCGCCAGCGCCACGGCCACTGCGTACCGTTGCGTCTGCCAGTGCCAGCGAGGCGGGGCAACATCCACCGCGGGCAGCGGCGCCGTCGCGGCGATCCGAAACGTCATGGCGCCACACCGCACTTCGGTGCTGCTGCCGTCGGAGATGGTCACCGCGCCGGCCAGCGCCTGCGTGCCCTCTGGCAGCAACATCCGTCCGATCATCAGCGGCGTCAGATGGAGAACGGCGGCACCGGCGCCGTCGACGGTGACCAAGGCGTGCTCTGGCCCGCCGATCAACGCTTCGGCGGCGGGGGCGTCGACGCGCCGGGTGGACCCGATCCGAAAACAGTCGTTTCGCCACCCGCGTTCGAGATTTGGCCGGCGCCGGCGCGCGCTGACGTACCACGTGCCCACCAGGCGATCGCGAAAAAATGACTGCACGGCCACCGCTGTTTGCTGCGCATCTGATTGCTGCACGGATCTCTCCTGCCTCGAAGCACAGGGCTTCGCCCGGGGTTGGCAGCGGTCGCGCGCGTTCGGACAGCGATCAGGTCGCCGGTTCCCGCGTCAGCGCGACGCGCTTGCGTTCTGTGGCTGAGACAACCGGCGAAGCCGCTCGGTTCCCTGCCACCTGCGCTTTTCGCGCGAGCGTTGGTTATCGCTCGGTCGCGGTCGCGGCGGCCAGGGCCCGGATCTTCTGTTCCAGTTTGTCGATGACCTTGTCTTCGTAGGTCTCGTTGTAAAGGACGTTGGCCTCCAGGATGCCGGTCGGGCTGGTCACGTTGATCTCCGTCAACCAGCCGCCGATGACATCCAGGCCCACGAAGAAATGCCCCTGCTCGCGCAAGCGCGGCCCCAGCGCCTTGACGATGGCCAGGTCGCGATCTTCCAGCGTGGTGGCCATGGGGCGCGCCCCCACGTGCAGGTTGCCGCGCGCGTCGTCGGGCGCCGGAACGCGCAGCACCGCGCACAGCGGTTCGCCGTCGACCAGCAGGATGCGTTTGTCGCCCGTGCGCACCTCGTGCAGGTACTTCTGGGCCATGGTCCAGCGCCGCCCCAGGTTGGTGGCCTGTTCCAGGATGGCGCCCGTGTTGGGATCGCCCTTGCGCACGTGAAAGACGCCGAAGCCGCCCGACGCATCCAGCGGCTTGACCACCATCTCGCCGCCTTGCTCGACCAGAAACGATCGCAGCCGCCCCGCCTCGCGCGTGACGATGGTGGGCGGCGCCAGGTCGGCGTGATCCAGAATCGCCAGCTTCTCGTTGCACTCGCGCAGGCCGCGCGGGTCGTTGATCATCAGCGTCTGGCCGCGCGCCCGCTCCAGCAGCAGCGTGGCAAAGTAATAATCGAGATCGAAGGGCGGATCCTTGCGCATGAACACCGCCTGGCAGGTGCGCAAGGGGACAGTGCTTTGCGGGCCCAGCAAGTAATGATCGCCGACCACCCGGCGCACGGTGACGGGCCAGGCGCGCGCCACGGCGTCGGCATGTTCCAGCGACAGGTGGCGCGGCTCGCAGAACCAGATCTCGTGCCCGCGCGCCTGCGAGGACAGCATCATGGCGAACGTTGAATCGCCCGCGATCTGCAGGCGTGCCAGGGGATCCATCACGAAGAGCAGCTTCATGGTCGCCTCGCTATTCTGACTGTGATCCGGGCTCGGCGCCCGTGGTTGGATTCGGGATGGACTCGCCGCTCGACCGATCGCCGTTGCCCGCCGGCGCCGCCGGCGACTCCTTCAACGGCAACAGATGCTCGAGCCCGTGCTTGCGCAAGCGGTAGTACAGCGTCGACCGGTTGATCCCCAGCGTGCGCGAGGCCAGCGCGATGTTGCCCTGGGCCTGTTCGATGGCGGCGATGATCTCGGCGCGTTCCTGTTCGTGCAGGCGTTCGTGCAGGCCGCGGCCGGCGTCGCGCCCGGCGGTCGGTGTGGTCGAACGCCCCGCGGTCGTGCCACCGGGCGGCGTGGCGTGATTGAAGGGCGGCGCAGGTGAGGCCGTCGCCGCCACCATGGGACGCCGGCTGAACTCCAGGTCGGCGGCGGTCAGTTCACTCCCGCGCGCCAGGATCAACGCCCGTTCGATCACGTTCTCCAGCTCGCGGACGTTGCCCGGCCAGTGATACGCGGTCAGCGAGGCCAAGGCGCCCGCGTCCATCCCGCGCACCTTCTTGCCGATCGACTGCGCGTATTTCTGGATGAAATGCTCGCAAAGCTGCGCGATGTCGCCCGGGCGATCGCGCAAGGCCGGCAGCATGATGGGAAAGACGTTCAGGCGGTAATACAGATCCTCGCGGAATTCGCCGGCGGTGATCAGCTGCTCCAGATCCCGGTGCGTCGCCGAGATGACCCGCACGTCGACCTTGACCGTGTCGGTGCCACCCACGCGTTCGAACTCGCGTTCCTGCAGCACGCGCAGCAGCTTGACCTGCACGTCGAGCGGCAGATCCCCCACCTCGTCCAGGAACAACGTTCCGCCGTCGGCCAGCTCGAAACGTCCCAGTCGGCGGGCCACGGCGCCGGTGAACGCCCCCTTCTCGTGCCCGAACAGCTCGGATTCCAGCACCCCCGGCGCCAGCGCCGCGCAGTTCACGCGCACGAACGGCCGCGACTCGCGGGCGCTGTTGATGTGGATGGCGCGCGCCACCAGCTCCTTGCCGGTGCCGGTTTCGCCGCGCAAAAGCACGGTCGACGACGTTTGCGCCACCTGCTCCACGCGGACCAGCACGTCGCGCAGCCGCGGCGATTCACCGACGATGGCGCCAAAGTTGAATTCGCTGTGGGCGTCCGCCGACAAGATCCCGGCGTACTGCTGCAGCTGTTCGTTCAGGCGGCGGTTCTCGCGCAGCAGGGCGAACCGTTCGATGGCGTGGATCAAGACGCCGCGCAGCTCCTTGGCGTCCCAGGGCTTGGTCACGTACCGATAGATGCGCCCCAGATTGATGGCTTCGATCAGGACATCGACGTCGGTGTAGGCGGTCATGATGATGCCGACCGCATCCGGTCGGACCTCACGGGCCGCGCGCAGCAGATCCAGGCCGGTCATGCGCGGCATGCGCTGGTCGGTGACGATCACCGCCACGTCGTGCTGCTTGGCCAGGGCCAGGGCCTCGTCGCCTCCGGTGGCGGGCAGCAGGGTAAAGCTCTTGCCAAAGTTAAAGCGGATGGCGTCCAGGTTGTCGGGTTCGTCATCGACGACCAAAACGGGAAATTTCGCCAGCGACAGGCCCTGCTGAACCATGGACGAAGACCGTAGCACAGGGGGCGCCCCGGCCGCCGCACCGGCGTTTTCTCCGAGAAAGGCCCCGCTTTTTGCGCAGAGCGGCCAGATGTTGATACGATCGCTCCCCTGTTGCTGATGACCAAGAGCAAAGCCACGGACGAAACGCCCGTCGGCCAGACGCCCGGGGAGCCTGCGGCCGGGCGGCCCACCGCGCCGTCGCTGCCCGCCCGCAAGCCCATGGCCCGCGCCACGCGCATCGCCCTTTTCGAACGTGAGGTGCGCGAACGGCTGTCGCGGGCGGCGCTGGATCTGCTGTTCGCGCGGGCCGAGGTGATGTCGGAAGGGCAGCGGGCCCTGCGCGGCGGCAAGGAATCGTTCTTTGGATCGACGATGCTGACCATCGACCTGCCGGCCCTGACCGTGGTACTGCGCGACGAGCCTGACGCCGGCACGGCGCACCGCCTGGCCACGCTGCTGGCGGAAGACGCCGGCGTGGAAAAACGCATCGCCGCCCTGGCCGCTCGTGAAGCGGGGCGCCTGGCCGCCGCCACCCTGCGCACGGTCAGCACGCACATCAACATTCGCGCCCAGGGGGCGCGCGTCTTCATCGACGTCGACGTCGAGGGGACCTTCTGACGTGGACGCGGCGACCTACACGTTCGCCGGCGTGGCCAAGATTCTCGACGTCAGCGAGAGCAAGCTGCGCTATTGGGCCCAGGTCGGCTTTGTCGGCCCGTCGGTGCGCCAGGGGGGCAAGCAGCTCTTCACGTTTCAGGACCTGGTCAGCGTCAAGGCGGCCAAGGAGCTGGTCGATCGCGGTTTCACCACCGCGCAGATTCGCAAGGCGCTGGGCGCGGTGGCGGCGGCCCTGCCGGGCGTCGACCGCCCGCTGGACCGGATCCGGGTGGCCTTCGACGGTGAATCGCTGGTGGTGATCGCCGATGGCAGCGCCTTCGAGGTGACCGGACAGAAGGTCTTCGACTTCGGGCTGGCGGATCTGGCCAAGCAGGTCAGCGACGTGCAGCCGGTCCCCACGCGCGCCGACGGCCTGTCATCCACTTCCACCACCAAGCCGGCAGCGGGAAAACGAAAATCCGAAAATGCCTATGACTGGTTCGTCGAGGGGATGCGCCACGAAAGCCAGCCCGACGGCGCCGAGGCGGCCGTGGCATGCTATCGCAAGGCGCTGGCGCTGGACCCAGGTCTGGCCGCGGCGCACACCAACCTGGGCAACATCGCCTACGCCAGGGGCGAATCGGCCGGGGCCCGGACCGCGTTCGAATCCGCCCTGGCCCTGGATCCGGAGCAGCCGGAAGCGCGTTTCAACCTGGCCAATCTGATCCTGGAGGCCGGCGATCTGGAGCTGGCCGTGGCTGAGTTTCGCCGGGTCTTGCAGGTCGCCCCCGATTTCGCCGACGCCCATTACAACCTGGCTGTGGCCCTGGAACGCCTGGGCGGCCGCGCCCAGGCTCGCGCCCACCTGGAACGTTACCTCGGCCTGGAATCAGCGACGGCCCCCTGGGCGGCCCAGGCTCGCACGCTGATCGCCCGACTGACCGCCGACGCTAGCTAGCTGCGCGACACGTCGTACGAGATCTGGCCGTCGGCGTCGACGCGGACGGTAACGGTCCACGGCCGGCAGCAGACGGTGCAGTCCTGGACGAAGACTTGATCGCCCGTTGCGTCGGGATCGAAATCGGCGGCCACTTCGCCTGGTTCGCCGCAATACGGGCATTGCGCCTCTTCATCCATAATAATTTTGCCCCTGCCGTATGATAGTCGACGTCCCGATGGCGCGCTGGTTTGTCTATGTGGTTCGCTGCCGTGACGGCTCGCTTTACACCGGCATCAGCACCGATGTGGGCGACCGCGTGGCGGCGCATAACGCCGGCAAGGGTGCGCGCTATACCCGGGCCCGGCGGCCCGTACAAGTGATTCACGTGGAGAGAAAACGGACACGGTCGACGGCGCTGAAGCGCGAGGCCGCCATCAAAGCGCTGTCGCGAGCCCAGAAGCTGGCGCTGGTCGCGGTCGATTGTTGATCATGCGGCCCCGGTCTCAAGCGCTGTTCGGCGCGGCGGCGATATGGACGGCCGGCGGCCTGTCGTCGACGGCGGCCGCGCGGAACGACCGCGTGGTCGTTCCGGCGGGGGCCTTTGTCCAGGGCAGCACCCACGGCGACGACGACGAGCGCCCTGTGCGGCGCAAGACGTTGCCCGCCTTCGCCATCGATCGCACGGAGGTCACCCGCGCCGACTATGCCCGCTGCGTGGCGGCCCGCCGGTGCAAACCGGCCAACACCGGCGGCGGTGGCGCGACCGCGGCCGCCGCCCCGGTCACCGACGATCCGCAGTTGCCGGCCACCGGCGTCTCCTGGCGCGATGCCGCGGCCTTCTGCGCCTTCGCCGGTGGGCGGTTGCCGACCGAAGCGGAATGGGAGAAAGCTGCGCGTGGTGACGACGGGCGCGAATACCCCTGGGGCGAAGACAGCTCCTGCCAGCGCGCCAACTGGGGCAACTTTGAGGGCGAGGGTCCCTGCGCCGACGTCAACCCCGGCCACCCGGTGGCGGTCGGACAATATCCCTCCGGCGCCAGCCCCTACGGCGTTCTGGACCTGGGCGGCAACGTCTGGGAGTGGGTGGCAGACAAGTACGATCAGGATCCGGCCCGGCGGGTGGTGCGGGGCGGATCCTGCTGCAGCTACTTCGTGGGCCCGCGCGCCGCCAATCGCAACGCCTGGGCTCCCGACCACCGCGATCGGGACCTCGGCTTTCGCTGCGCGGGGCGGCGATGACGGTAACCGGCGTCCGCTGGCGGCGATCGGGCGTGCTGGCGCTGGCTGTGACGGCGCTGCTGCCGGCGGTGGCTTTCGGGGCGGTGGTCTCGGCGGCGTCCCATAAAACGAGCAAGGTTGTGGTCGGTCCATCGTCCGGTCATCACGGCGATGACACGCCGGTTCCCGCCGAAGGCGATCAGAACCGCGAGCGGATCATGCGCATGCAGGAGGCGCTGCGCGAGATCGTCAACGGCGGTACGCTGCGCCGCTGCCGGGTCGGCATGCGGGTGATGGACGCCGGCAGCGGGCGGTTGTTCTTCGAAAAGCGCGGCGACGCGCTGATGGATCCAGCCTCGAACCAGAAGGTGCTGGCCACGACGACGGCCCTTTTGCGCCTGGGACCCGACTGGCGCTTTCGCACCGAGATCAGCGGGCCGGCCCCCGACGAAAACGGTGTCGTGGCGGGCGACGTCTATCTGCGCGGCAGCGGCGATCCCACCGTGCGCGCCAGCGACCTGGCCGAGATGGCGGTGGGGTTGGCTCGGCGCGGGGTGCGGCGGGTGCTGGGCGCCGTGGTCGCTGACCCGCGCCGCATCGGCGCCGACGACGCGGTGGCCGCCGAGCCCAGCCCGGGACCTGAGTCCTCGGCACCGGCCGCCGCGCAACCGGCGGGCGATTCGTTGCAAGGACAGCTGTCGCCGCGCGCGCCGCTGCTGGTGAACCACGGGCTGATGATGGTGTACGTGCGCCCGGGCCCGCACAACGGCCCGCCAGTGGTGACGACCAACCCGTCGGATGAATCGTTCGTCCTGCGCAACAGCGCCCGCACCAAGGACGGCGGCGGTCGGGCGCGCATCACCGTGCGCGTGCTTCTGGCGGGCGACGGAAAGATGCAGGTGGAGGTGGCGGGGCGCATTCCCAGCGGACATCCCGGCCTGGCCTTCCGCCGGCGCGTGCCCCACCAGGCTCTCTATGCCGCCGTGCTGATG
>JAXDMH010000458.1:0-10519 GCA_034666225.1 Myxococcales bacterium | reverse complement strand
AAGAGACATTTGTCACGCAAGGTAAGCGACGTGGCCATTCAAGCACCTCAAGTGGTTAGGCAGATGGGGCGGAGGTGTGCGCAACATGCCATCCACGGACTGTAACCGTCAATGCATTTGCTGGACGTGTTGTTGCGCGTTAAGTTCAGTGACAATCGAGGCTTGGCGGCCCGGCCCCTCACCCGGCGCCTCCGGCGCCGGCCTCTCCCGCAAGCGGGAGAGGCTCAGACGGGCTGATCTGTTTCCGGGGCGCCAGAGCGAGCGCAGCGAGCGAGTTTATTGCCGGGAGCGCGGGCTCTGCCCGCGCGGCTCACGTGCGAAGGCGCTGGGGAGGGCCCGCGGGAGGGGGCAGCAGGCGAAGATCTGACGGGGAACGGCTCGCTGCCGCTCGCGCTCCCCGGTCCCCCTCACTGCGCGCGGCAAAGCCGCGCTTCGTTCGCCTTCCCAATTGAGGCGCCGATATTTCCGCCGGGAGCGCGGGCTCTGCCCGCGCGGCTCACCTTGCGAGAGGCGCCGGGGAGAGCCCGCGAGAGGGGCCAGCAGGCCCCTTTCGCGCAGCGAGCGTCCGCGCGAGCGCTATTCTTGCTCGCCCAGCCAGTCGGCTTTGATGTTGGTTCCTAGCTGGCCGGCGATCTCGGTGCGGAAGCGTTTTTTGAGACGGTCGGCGATCTGGCCCATGCGTTGTTTGGAGACGCCGTAACGGGCGCCCAGGGTGCCGAGGGGAACGGGATCTTCGGCGGCCAGGTGTTCGCGCCAGACGACGCGTTCGCGTTCGTCGGTCAGCTCTTCTTCAAAGCGGGCCACGAATTTTTTCACGGCGCCGGACAGCTCGGCCTGCGCGGCCTGATCTTCCGGTGTCCCCACGTCGCCGGCGATCCGGTCAGCGAGAGAATAGGTTCCTTCGCCGTCGGCGCCGCTGCGCGGTTCGATCGAGACCTCGCGCGATTCCAGGTGCTGGCGAACCTCGTCCAGCTCCTTCTCGTCGACGTCCAGCTTGGCGGCCAGCAGCTTGGGCGTCACCTCGATGCCGGCGGCCAGCAGCTTTTGTCGTTCCTTCTCCAGGCGAAAGAACAGCTTTCGCCCGGCGCGCGTGTTGCCGACGTGGATCAGCCGCGAATTCGTCAGCAGGAACTTCAGGACATAGGCGCGGATCCAGTACGCCGCGTACGAACCGAACCGCGGACCCAGCGTCGGCTCCCAGCGCTTGACCGCCTCCATCAGACCGACGCTGCCCTCTTGAAACAGATCGAGAATGTTCGTCCAGGCACGCCGGTACTGATAGGCGATGGCCACCACCAGGCGAAGGTTGTGCACCACCAGCTTGCGCGCGGCGTTCATGTCGCCGTGCTGGCGCACCGCCAGGCCCAGCGTTCTCTCCTCGTCCTGAGACAGCCGCGGATAGCGCCGCGCCTCGGCCAGAAACATGGCCACGCCGTCCCGCCGCGGGGCCAGACCGCGCGACACCACCTTGTCATCGTCGTCGACCAGCATCGGCCGCGCCGATTCATCGGCGATGACCTCGTCCGCCTCCAGCGGCTCGTCGGTCTCGGCGCCGTCGACCTTTTCAGGTTCGGTCTCGGCTTCGGTTTCTGGTTTGGCTGGCTTGCGAGGTGACATCGCTCAGGGTGGGATTACGTCCGCGTGGATATTAACGCCGAACCCGCCGCGATGCCGGTCGCCCCGGTTGTCGCGATGCCGGCGGCGATGCCGGCCGGCGGCCGCGCGTCACCAGCCCGGCAATCAGCGCGGCCAGGCACAGCAATCCGAACAGGTCGCCGATGTGCCGATACAGACCGCCCCCCTCCAGCATGGCGACGTCGGCCAGCAAGGTGACGGGTTCCGGCGTCGGCTGCTGGGCCGGATCGACGGACGCCGTCTGCTGCACGACGCGGCCGACGGCGTCGATGTGCGCCGACACGCCCGTGTTCACGGCGCGCACCATGTCCAGGCGATGCTCCACGGAACGAAACACGGCCAGGGCCAGGTGCTGGTGCGGCTCGGCGGTGCGCCCGAACCAGGCGTCGTTGGTGATGTTCACGAACAGGTTGGGATTGAGGCCAGCCACCTGGCGGGTGAATCCCGGAATGATGTCCTCGTAACAGATCAGCGGACCAAGACGGTACGGCCGTCCGCCGGCGCTGAAGCTGAACGACGCCGGCGTCGACCCGCGATTGAAGTTCGACGCCTCGGGAAAGATCTTCGTGAACCAGGGAATCTGGTCGTAGAAAGGGATGTATTCCCCGAACAGCATCAGGAACACCTTGTCGAACTTGCCGGTGACCGCGCCGTCCGGCTGCATGATCAGCGCGGTGTTGTACGGATACCGATCGGCGCGGGTCTGGCGCGGGCCGGCGGTCTGGGTGACAGCGCCGAAGACCAGCGGCTTGTGAAAGCCACGCATCACGCGCCGGGGATCGCCTTCGGGAAAGTCGTAAGTCATGTCGCGCCGGAGCGGGTACGGATACGAAGACTCCGGCCAGACGATCAGCTCGGCGCCGCGCGCCTCCAGATCGGCCGACAGGCGCTGGTGCGTATCCAGCAGGCGGGCAAACTCGCGCGGGTCCCATTTCTCCAGGATGCCGACGTTGGCTTGCACGATGCCGGTCTTCACCTTGGGCGCCGCCGCTGAACGCGCGTCGATCTGGTGCATGCGCAGACGGCCGTAACCGACGGTGACCAGCAACAGAGCTGCGACAACGACCAGCGGGCCCCGCGCGGATTTCCTGTCGCCGGCGCGCCAGCGCGTGACGGCGTCGTAGATCCCACCGTTGAAGGCGACCAGAACAAACGTCACGCCCAGCGGCCCCGTCACGTCGGCAATCTGAATCACCGTCGGGACCCAGGCCTGGGTGATGGCCAGGTAAAAGGGGAAAATCTGCGGCGTGCATAGTTCGATGGCCACCATCACCAGCGGCGCCAGGGCCACCATGGGCCAGCCGGTTCGCTGCCTGACGCGATAGATGCCCCACGAAAAAAGGCCGAACTCCAGGCCCTGATACGTCGTCAGCAGCATCATGATCGGGAGGGCCTCGACGGCCGGCATGTGGCCGAACCGCTCGAGCAACTCGCGCATCCACGAGAAGGCCGCCGTGTTGGCCACGATCCCCGTCAGCCAGCCATGCAGAAAGGCGCGCTTCGGGGTGGCCGACGTCAGGGCGACGTGGATCTGCGGCACCATCGCCAGCCACATCAGCGGCCACAGGTCGGCGCTGGGCGCCGCCAGAAACATCAGGACCGCCGCCAGGCCCGACAAGCCGAACCGAAGCGCGACCGTGCCCATGCCCCGCGACTATAGCCCGGCCGCGCCGGGAATCTCGTAGCGCAGCAGGCGAACCTCCAGCGCGCCGTTGTACAGGCGATGGGCGATGCGCGGCTTGGCCCCCATCTCCTTGGCGAACAGCGGATTGCCGGACAGCACCACCACGCCCCACCCCGCCAGCCGAGAGAACGCCACCGCCATACGCCGGTAAAGGGCGCCCAGCTCGCGTTCGACCAGGCGTTCGCCGTAGGGCGGATTGGTGCAGACGTTGCCGGCGGGCCAGCGGCGGGTCAGCGCGGCGACGTCGGCCACCTCGAAGGTGATGTGGTCGGCGACGCCGGCGGCGGCGGCGTTGCGGCGGGCGGCATCGATGCTGGTGCGGGCGTTGTCGGCGCAGATGATCGGCGGCAGGCTGGCCGCCGGTGCCTTGGCCCATTCGTCCGCCTCGGCGTGCAGGCGCGTCCAGGTGGACTGCAGATCGGCGGTGAACATCGGCCAGCGCTGAAATCCAAAGCGTCGCCGCAACCCGGGCGCGATCCGCCGCGCCGCCAGCGCGTGCTCGATGGCCAGCGTCCCCGAGCCGCCCATCGGATCGACGAACGGAAGATCGGTGCCCACAGCACCCAGCAGTCCTCCGAGCATTAGCACCGCGGCGGCCAGCGTCTCCTTGAGGGGCGCATCCACCATCGCCACCCGGTAACCGCGCCGGTGCAGCGCCTCGCCCGCCAGATCCAGAAACAGCCCGGCGCTGGTCCCCGCCACGTGCAGGACGATGGCCACGTCGGGATCCTTGGGCGCCACGTCGGGGCGCGCCCCCAGCTTGTCGCGGAGCATGTCGACGACGGCGTCCTTCACCTTCAGCGCGGCGAACCCGGAATGCGTCAGGGCCGGGTTGTCGCGCACGGTGGCGTGCACGGCCAGCGTCGTCTTCTGGGTCAGCCAGTCGGTCCAGCGCACGGTGCGCGCGCCCTGATAAAGACCGTCGGCGTCGTGCGCGTCGAACGTCGCCAGCTGCAGCAGCACGCGGACCGCGACGCGGCTGTGCAGGCAGACGCCCATGGCCATGGCCAGCGGCCCCTCGAACCAGACGCCGCCGGTGTCGCCTTTGGGTGAGCCGATGCGCAGCCCGACCAGCTCGCGGCGCAAGGCGCCTTCCGTGCCGCGCGCGCAGGTGACGAAGAAACGAAAGCGATCGGCAGCGGGCGTCGACAAAGGTTCCTGGCCGCGCCTAGTGGGGCGCGAGGCGCGCAGCGGCGTCGACGCGCGCGGCGGCCCATTGTCGGCGCAACAGAAGTGCCTGGTATTCGCCGTCCAGCTCGCGCTTCCACGCCGCCAGCTCGTGGTCGGCGGCGGCCAGTTCTTTTTCGGCGGCCGCCTTGTCCACGTTCGCCGCCGGCAGCGCCTGTTCGACCAGCACCAGCACGCGGTCCGTGGGGGCGCCGGCCGGGGCCGCACCGGCGTGTCCGGCCACCACCGGCGCCACCTGCAGGAACCCCGGCCCGATGGCCAGCGTTCCGACTTGATCGCGGGCGCGATAGACCAGCACCCCCGGCTTCAGCGCCGACATCAGCGGCACGTGACCGGGCAGCACGCCGAACTCCCCCAGGGTGCCGGGCGCGGTGACCTCCTCGACCTCGGTGTCGACCAGAGAACCGCGCGGCGTGGTGACAGAGAGGCGCATGTACTAGGCGTTTTCCTTCTGCATCTTGGCGTGGCGCGTGCGCACCTCATCCAGGCCGCCGGCCATGTAGAAGGCCTGCTCCGGGATGTCGTCGCACTTGCCTTCGATGATCTCCTTGAAGCCCTGCACGGTCTCCTTGACCTCGACGTACTTGCCGGGCGAACCGGTGAAGGTCTCGGCCACGAAGAACGGCTGCGACAGGAACTTCTGGATCTTGCGGGCGCGCGACACGGTGATCTTGTCGTCTTCCGACAGCTCGTCCATGCCCAGGATGGCGATGATGTCCACCAGCTCCTTGTACTTCTGCAGCACCTTCTGGACGGCGCGGGCCACCCGGTAGTGCTCCTCGCCGACGACGGCCGGCGTGAGGATGGTCGAGGTGGAGTCCAGCGGATCGACGGCCGGGTAGATCCCCAGCTCGGAGATGGCGCGCGAGAGCACGGTGGTGGCGTCCAGGTGGGCGAAAGCCGTCGCCGGCGCCGGGTCGGTCAAGTCGTCGGCGGGAACGTAAATGGCCTGCACCGAGGTGATCGAGCCCTTGTTGGTGGAGGTGATGCGCTCCTGCAGCTCGCCCATGTCGGTCGCCAGCGTGGGCTGGTAACCGACGGCTGACGGGATCCGGCCCAGCAACGCCGACACTTCCGACCCCGCCTGGGTGAAGCGGAAGATGTTGTCGATGAACAGCAGCACGTCCTGCCCTTCCTCGTCGCGGAAGTATTCCGCGACGGTCAGGGCCGACAGCGCCACGCGCGCCCGGGCGCCCGGCGGCTCGTTCATCTGGCCGTAGACCAGCGCGGTCTTGGACAGAACGGAGTTGCCGTCAGACAGCTTGGACTCCGACATCTCGTTGTAAAGGTCGCGCCCCTCGCGGGTGCGCTCGCCGACGCCGCCGAACACCGAGAAGCCACCGTGCTTCTTGGCGACGTTGTTTATTAGTTCAAGCATGGTGACGGTCTTGCCGACGCCGGCGCCGCCGAACAGACCGACCTTGCCGCCGCGGCGATAAGGGGCCAGCAGATCGATGACCTTGATCCCGGTCTCGAACATCTCGACCTTGACCGACTGCTCGACGAACTTGGGGGCCAGGCGGTGAATGGGCAGCATCTTGGACGACGGGATGGGGCCGCGCTCGTCGACCGGCTCGCCGACCACGTTCATGATCCGGCCCAGCACGTCGCGGCCGACCGGCACCTTGATGGGTCCGCCGGTGTTCACCACCGGCATGCCGCGCACCAGACCGTCGGTGGTGTCCATGGAGATGCAGCGAACGCTGCGCTCACCCAGGTGCTGCGCCACCTCGACCACCAGGTTCCCCACCTTGTCGCTGATGCTGGGGTTCGAGATGCGCAACGCCGTGTTGATCTCGGGCAGGTTGCCGCCCGAAAACTCGACGTCGACGACCGGGCCGATGACCTGGACGATGCGACCCTGGCTGGTGGTGGTGGTGCCGTGCGCGTGCGCGGAATCTACTGCCGTCATTTGTTTTGTCCCCTCAAGAAACGCGAATCGTTAACCCTTCAGTGCCTCGGCCCCGCCGACGATCTCCATCAACTCCTTGGTGATGGCGGCCTGGCGGGCCCGGTTGTACTGCAACGTGTACCGGCCAATCGCCTCCTTGGCGTTCTTGGTGGCGCTCTCCATGGCGGTCATGCGCGCCCCGAACTCCGAGGCGATTGATTCGAGCAGCGACCGGTAGATCTGCGACTCGACGTAAAGGGGCAAGAGAGCGTCCAGCAACTGCTGCTTGTCCGGTTCGTACAGAAAGTCGATGCGCCCGCCGGCGGGGGCGTCCTTGGCGGCCGAGGCTTCTTCCGGCGGCGGCACCACCGGCAGCAGCTGCTCGACCTGGATCTTCTGGGAGATGGCCGACTTGAACTCGTTGTAGACCAGATAGACCGCGTCGACCTTGCCGTCTCTGAAAGCCTGCACGGCGGTCAAGGCCAGCTCCCGCGCGCGCTCGGTGGCGGTGTCGCCGTTGGCGCCCCCGTACTCGTGGAAGATGGTCAGCGCGCGGCGGCGGAAGTAATCGCGCCCCTTCTTGCCGACGATCAGCAGCGAGATCTCCTTGATGGGCGCGGGCCGGGCGCTGTTCTCCTGCATGAACCGCTGCACGGCGCGGAAGACGTTGGCGTTGAACCCGCCGGCCAGACCGCGGTCGCTGTTGACGGGAATCAGGGCGACCCGCTCTTGCGGGCGGGCGTCCAGCAGCGGATGCGATTCAGAGCCGGCCCGGCCGGCCACCTCGCGGATGGCCTCCAGCAACGCGTTGGCGTAGGGGCGCGCGCCCAGGATGGCGTCCTGCGCGCGCCGCAACCGCGCCGCCGCCACCAGCTTCATGGCGCGGGTGATCTTCTGCGTCGACTTCACCGACGCGATGCGGGTGCGTATGGCCTTGAGGGAGGGCATGGCTTCGGGCTCAAGCCGCCTTGGCGTCGGCCGCGAATTCCTTGCCGAACGCGGCCAGCACGACCTTCATCTTGCCGACCAGGCCGTCCCAGGCCTTGCTGTTGTTGCCGTCGCTCTTCATGGCCGTCCACAGCTCCGGGTGGCGGGCGTCGACGAAGGCGTACAGCTCCTGCTCGTAACGGCCCAGCGACTCGATGGGCAGCGCGTCCGCGAAACCGTTGGTCACGCTGAAGAGGATCAGGACCTGCTTTTCCACCGACAGCGGCTGATACTGTCCCTGCTTCAGCAGCTCGGTCATGCGCGCGCCGCGGGCCAGCTGCTGCTGGGTCGCCTTGTCCAGGTCGGACCCGAACTGGGCAAAAGCCGCCAGCTCGCGGTACTGCGCCAGCTCGAGGCGCAGCTTGCCGGCCACCTTCTTCATGGCCACGATCTGCGCGGCGCCGCCGACGCGGCTGACAGAGATGCCGGCGTTCACCGCCGGACGCTGGCCCGAGTAAAACAGGTCGCTCTCCAGGAAGATCTGGCCGTCGGTGATGGAGATGACGTTGGTGGGGATGTACGCCGACACGTCGCCAGCCTGGGTCTCGATGATCGGCAGCGCGGTCAGCGATCCGGCCCCTTCCTTGTCGGACAGCTTGGCCGCCCGTTCCAGCAGGCGCGAGTGCAAGTAGAAGACGTCGCCCGGGTACGCCTCGCGGCCGGGCGGGCGGCGCAGCAGCAACGACAGCTGGCGGTAGGCGACCGCCTGCTTGGAGAGATCGTCGTAGACGATCAGCGCGTGCTGGCCGCTGTCGCGGTAGTACTCGGCCATGGTCACGCCGGCGTACGGCGCCAGGAACTGCAGCGGCGCCGGCTCCGACGCGGTGGCGGCGATGATGGTGGTGTACTCCATGGCCCCGCTCTCGCGCAGCTTCTCCACCACGGAGGCCACCGTCGACTGCTTCTGGCCGATGGCCACGTAGAAGCACTTCATGTTCTGGCCGCGCTGGTTGATGATCGCGTCGATGCCGACGGCGGTCTTGCCGGTCTGGCGGTCGCCGATGATCAGCTCGCGCTGGCCGCGGCCGATGGGGATCATCGAATCGATGGCCTTGATGCCGGTCTGCATCGGCTCGTGCACGCCCTTGCGGGCGATGATGCCGGGGGCCTTGACCTCGATCTTGCGGCTCTCCTTGGCGGCGATGGGGCCCTTGCCGTCGATGGGGACACCCAGGGCGTTGACCACCCGGCCGATGAGGGCGTCGCCCACACCAACCTGGGCGATCTTCCCGGTGCGCTTGACGGTGTCGCCTTCACGCACTTCTTCAAAGTTACCCAGCAAAGCCACGCCGACGTTGTCCTCTTCCAGGTTCAGCACCAGCCCGACCACGTTGTGGCCGAAATCCAGCAGCTCGCCGGCCATGGCCGCCTCCAGGCCGTACACGCGCGCGATGCCGTCGCCGGCCTCCAGCACGGTGCCGGTCTCCATGACGGCGACCTTCTGATCGAACCCATCGATCTCCTTGCGGATGATCTGGCTAATTTCTTCGGCGCGGATTTGCATGATGAATGACGTCCTTGTTCTGGCTGACTCTTGCGGCTGACCCGACTAGTTGAGGAGCTTTTCCCGGAGCGACGCCAGCTGCGTGCGCACGCTTCCGTCCAGCACCAGATCTCCCACGCGCGCCACCACCCCGCCGATCAGCGCGGGGTCGACCGACGCTTCGATCAAAACCTTCTTGCCCGTGCGTCGCTCCAGCGACTGGCGCACGCGATCCAGGTCGCCCGCGCCCAGCGGCTGGGCCGAGACCACCGCCGCCCGCACGCGACCGGTGTGCTGGTCCACCAGCTCGCGATAGGCGCGGGCGATGGCTGGCAGCGCGACGATGCGACGGCGCTCCAGCAGCAGCAGCACGAATCGCTGCACCTCGATCGTCGGCGTCACCCGGGGAAGGATCTTCTCCAGGATGGCGCGCTTGTCGGACGGCCGGAACACCGGGTTCTCCAGCGTCTGGCGCAGCTCCGTGGACGATTGAAACAGGTCGGCCAGCTGTGCCAGCTCCTCGCCGAGGCGCTCGAACGTCCCGCGGTCCACGCCGATCTGAAACAGCGCGCGCGCATACCGCCGCCCCACCGAACCGGAAAGGGCCATCAGACCACCTTCCTCAGGGCGTCGGCGTCGCTGCCACCCACGTCTTCGACGAACCCGTCCAGCAGGCGCTGCTGGTCGCGCCCGTCCATCGACCGCTGCAACAGCTCGCCGGCGATCTTGATCGCGACGTTCGCGGCCTCACGGCGCAAGGTGGCCTCGCCCTCCTTGACCTGCTGCTCGATCATGAACGCGGTCTCTTCGCGCATGCGCTTGGCCCGCTCCTCGGCGGCGGCCACCAGGCGCGCCTTTTCGGCTTCAGCCTCTTGTTGAATGCCGGCACGCATCTGCGTGATTTCCTTTTCGAGATTCGCCATGCGCAGTTCTTGTTTGCGCAGGCGCTCCTCGGCCTCGGCGCGGGCCTGGGCGGCGGATGCCAGGTCAGCCTTCAGCTGCTGGTGCCGGGCCAGCAGCGCCTTGTTGATGGCGCTGCCCCCGAACTTGATCAAGATGAACAACAGCACGCCAAAGTTGAGGAGCTGCAACGCCAGCTTCTTCGCGTCGATCCCAGCTTCGTGCTCGTGCTCGTGCTCGGCTTCGCCGGCCGCCTCGTGTTCGCCTTTGGCCTCGCCCACCGCGGGCGCCACTGCCTCCGGGTGTGCCGCCGGCGACTGGCCCTCCGCCGCCATCACGGCGCCTGGTCCAACCAGGCCCAGGCCAACCAGCAAACAGAATCCCCCGAACGCCGCGGAAGCCAACGCGCGCCTCACAGGGAAACCTCGCGACGCAAGATCTTGGACGCCGCCTCCCGACCCATCTCGGCCGCCCGCGGGGCCAGCTTGGCCCGCTCGGTGGCCAGCACGGCGTCCAGACGGGCCCGGGCCTCCGCCAGCATTTTCTGGGCGGCGGCCTGCGCCTCCGCCAGCAGTGTCTGCTCGCGGGCCTGGGCCTCGGCGCGCGCCACTGTGCGCAGGCCGCTGCCCACGCGCCGCGCTTCGCCCAGGTCGGCCTGGATGCGGGCCAGACGCGCCGCCGCGTCGGCCTCCAGGCGCGTCGCCTCGTCCCGATAACCCTCGATGCGGCTGACCCGTTCGCCGCGGACGCG